>JAFTQJ010000067.1 GCA_017462785.1 Oscillospiraceae bacterium
CTCTCGCCGTCCCAACAGTCTGTTGAAAAACCATTCAATTAACGCCGAAGGCAAGGACACAAGTTTTTGATCGACGTTTTTTCAAAATGGTCGTGGGAGTCCAGAGGGCAAAGCCCTCTGGTCGCTCACCGCAGTGAGCGAAATCTCCTAATGCCGTCGCTTTTTTGAGGGGTGAATCTCACACACAGTCCGGTGGTCGGTTTGGGAGAGAGGGGGAGTTTTTTTGCAAAAAACTCCCCCTTACTGTTCGCTTATGTAATCTTTTCTTTCTGCGAACGCAGAAACAAAATGACGTTTTCAACAAGCTGCTGGCACGGAGCCCGTGCCGGCAGACGCATTTGGAAATCAGCCTGCCGCTGTTCATCCCCTGTTTTGCGGAATGCTCCCTCTGAAATGCAATGGGACGGCTCTCGCCGTCCCAAAGCATATAAGGAATGAAAAAGGCACGGAGCCCGTGCCGGCAGACGCATTTGGAAATCAGCCTGCCGCTGTTCATTCCCTGTTTTGCGGAATGCTCTCTCTAAATGCAATGGGACGGCTCTCGCCGTCCCAAAGCATATAAGGAATGAAAAAGGAAAAGGAATGGGATTTGCAAAATAGGGTTCGCCCTTTTGTTATCTGTTAATCAGCCATTCGTACATGCCCTCATACTGCCGTGCAGAGCTGTTCCATGAGAAGTCCTTTGCCATGCCACGGCGTACCATGTCGTTCCAGTTGTCACGGTAGTTGAAATAAACCGACTTTGCATAATTCACCGTATTCAGGAAATCCTCTGCATTGAACGGACCAAAGGTGAAGCCCGTTCCGGTCAGCTCGAATTCATTGTACGGCTCGACGGTATCCCTCAGACCGCCCGTTTCACGCACCAGCGGAATGGAACCATAACGCAGTGCGATCAGCTGGGTCAGTCCGCAAGGCTCGAACAGGGACGGTACCAGCATCATGTCCGCACCTGCATACAGCTTGTGTGCCAGTGCATCATTATAGCAGATATTCGCCGAAACTCTGTCCGGATAGCGTCCTGCATAATAGCGGAATGCATTCTCAAAATTCGGATCACCCGTGCCGATCAGCACAAACTGTGTGTGCTCATCTGCAAAGCGGTCAAATACATTGCACAGCAGATTCAGACCCTTCTGATCCGTCAGACGGGAGATCAGTCCGATCACCATCTTGTTTTCATCCTGCGGAAGTCCAAGCTCTGCCTGCAATTGCAGCTTGTTCTGCTTCTTGCCCTCAAGCACATCATCATAGCCGTACTTGTAATAGATCTTGTCGTCCGTCTGCGGATTGTAGACATCATAGTCGATGCCGTTCACAATACCCCTCAGGGACTCATGGCGAGCCGAAAGCAGACCCTCCAGATTTTCACCGTATTCCGGCGTTTTGATCTCCTCTGCATAAGTATCGCTCACCGTGGTGATATAGTCCGCATACACCAGACCGCCCTTGAGCATGTTGGCATCCTCATGGAATTCCAGCTTGTCAGGCGTGAACATATAGTCCGGCAGACCTGTGTTATACTGGAATGTCTTGATGTCCCACACGCCCTGAAAACGCAGGTTATGAATGGTCATGATGGACTTGACACCCTGATAGAACGGGTGTGTTGCAAACGTGCTGTGCATGAGCACCGGAATCAGACCGGTCTGCCAGTCATGGCAGTGGATAATATCCGGATGAAAGCCGATGACGGGCATCATTGCCAATACTGCCTTGCAGAAGAAGGTGAAACGCTCAATGTCCCATTTCAGGTCATTGCCGTAGGGGGTCGCACCATTGAAATAGTACTCGTTGTCCACGAAATAGAACTTCACGCCGTCAAACTCATACTCCATAATGCCCACATGCTCCTGCTTGTCTGCATAGTCCATGTAGAAATGGTGACGATAGTGGAAGAAATTGCGGTAACGAGCCGGAATGCAGGTATAGTAAGGAATGATGACACGCACATCAAAACGGTTTCTGTCGAGGTTTTTCGGAAGTGCACCGACAACATCAGCCAGACCGCCGGTTTTGACAAACGGTACGCACTCGGATGCTGCAAATAAAATGTTAGTCAAAAAGAATCCCTCCTCGGAAAGTATGAATGGTTTTCTATATCTCTATTATACTCCTTTTTCACGCAAACGTCAAGTCGTTTTTCACATTTTTATTCGCTGTTTGTGTAAAGTACACAAAAATGACATACTTTTGGAAAGCCTCTCTTTCACCCCTGTACATCCCTGTTTTTTGGCGGTATTGCGGTATTTTGATGCGGAAAAGCCAGCCTGCGGACAGAAAATATGCACTCTTTGGCTAAAAAAGAACAGAAAAACAGATATTTTATTGTGTTAAATGCGGAAAATGCGGATTTTTCATTGACGAAATCCGAATGGTACGCTATAATATATCCATAACAAGCGAAATTTCCGGCTCCGGCTGCGGCTGTCCGGAATCTGAAAAAGAAAGGTGAGGAACACATGACTTATCAGGAACTGGTGAAGAAGGTAAGCAAGGCTCTGACTGCTGCGGATGCATCCGGCATCAATGAGCATGTGGCTGTGCAGGTGAATGTGACCGGTGAAGCAGAGGGCTGGTTTTACATCGAAGCGGCTGAGGGCAAGCTGCATGTAGAGCCTTACACCTATGACGACAGAGATGCAAGCCTGACTGCATCCGGCGAGGATCTTCTGGCACTTTCCGCCGGCAAGCTCGCACTTGAACAGGGTCTTTCCGAGGGCAAGCTGACTGTTGAGGGCAATTATGACAAGTTCATGCTGCTCAGCGGTATTTTTGCACAGCTCCCTGTGAAGAAAACCAGAAAGACTACAGCTAAGAAGGCGGATGAGAATGCTGCTGAAAAGGCTGAGAAGAAGCCGGCAGCAAAGAAAACTGCGGCTAAAAAGCCGGCAGCTAAGAAAACCGCTGCAAAGAAGGCAGCTGAGGAAGCTGAAACATTCGTAGCACCCATCACTGAGGAAGCAGCTCCTGCAAAACGCAGATGCGGCAGACCGAAGAAGTCCGAAACCGCTGAAAAGGCTCCTGCAAAGAAGCCGGCAGCAAAGAAAACTGCCAAGAAAACCGAAGAAAAGGCATAATTGCAAACCACAAAGATCCCCCTGCCTGAAAAGCAGGGGGATTTGCAGATTCCGAAAGAAAAAGCAGAAAAAGACATGACCGAAGCCACGTCTTTTTCAGCAAAAAAATAAGAGAAAGAGGTTAGAAATAATTTTCTTCTATTATTATACCAGAAAGCACGGCAGTTTACAAGCTTTTTTTAAAAGATTTTATTTTTTGTAGGAATGCATAACATTCAACACATATTTTTTGCGAAAACATCCGAAAATTAAGCCGGATGCATAAAATTAGAATGGAAAGCTTGCAATTTCAATGAAACTGTGTTATAATAGATGTACTTGATTGTCGGGAGATACCTGACGTATTCGGAATATAGGTGTGCGGGCCCTGTGCAATGAATCGCCGTGAACCATGTCAGGCGGGGAACCGAGCAGCATTAAGCGGATTGTTTCATGTGCCGCAGCAAGCCTGCACACCTATGTTCCGAATTTTTATATCAGAGATACAAATGCACTGGGATTTTCGTGGGGGACGCTGTCCCCCACACCCCCTGCCAAAGGGATGGAATCCCTTTGGAATCCCAAGGCGTTTTCCCATTGCCCCCTGCGGGGACAAAGGGAAAACGTTAGGATTGCAAAAGATACATTCTTGGCAGGAATGGTGAGAAACAACCTTCCCAACAAAGTCCAGTGCACTGCATCACTGATATACAACATACGAAGCGGAGGTAATCATGTATCAGGCTTTATACCGTAAATGGCGGCCTCTGAGCTTTGCGGATGTGCTTTCACAGCCGCAGGTCACTACGACGCTGCAAAATCAGATCAAAAACGGCACGGCTGCACATGCCTACCTGTTCACAGGCTCCCGTGGTACGGGCAAAACGACCTGTGCAAGAATTCTGGCAAAGGCGGTCAACTGTGAGCATCCCCGTCCGGACGGCAACCCTTGTCTGGAGTGTGCGATCTGCCGTGATGCGGAAAACGCAGTCCTGTCCGATCTCATTGAGATCGACGCTGCTTCCAACAACAGTGTCGAAGATATCCGTGATCTGCGTGATGCCACTGTATACACACCCGAACGCTGCCGCTTCAAGGTCTACATCATCGACGAAGTGCACATGCTTTCCCCCAGTGCATTCAATGCACTGCTGAAAATCATGGAGGAACCGCCGGAATATGTCAAGTTCATTCTGGCGACCACGGAGATCCACAAGGTTCCGGCGACCATCATTTCACGCTGTCAGCGATATGATTTCCGCCGCATCCGGCAGGAGGATCTGGTGGCAAGGCTCTGTGAGATCGCAGAAAAGGAACAGATCCCGCTGGAAAAGGATGCTGCCGAGCTGATGGCAAGGCTCTCCGACGGCGGTATGCGTGATGCCATTTCTCTGCTTGACCGCTGCTCCGCTTATGGGGAAACCATTACCGCACAGCTGACCGCAGAAGCTGCCGGTGCTGCCGGCAGGGACTATCTGCTGCAAATGCTTGAGGCTGTGCATACGGGCAGTACAGCGGATGTGCTGCAATGCGTTGCAAAGCTGCACGATGCGTCGAAGGATCTGCAAAGACTTTGTGAAGAGCTGATCCTGATGCTCCGTGATGTGATGATGCTCAAAGCGGCTGGAGATACTTCCCTGCTGCACTGTATGGCGGACGAGATTCCGGCATTGCAGAAGCTCGCTGCGGAAACGGAGATGGATACCGTCATGACACAGCTGAGTGTCATGCAGACCTGCCGTGAACGCATGGGACGTGCTGTCAACAAGCGTGTGGAGCTGGAAATGACGCTGATCCGTCTTTGCAGCAGACAGACGGCTGCTGAGAGTACTGCACCTGCTGCCAACACCGCAGAGGTACAGGCACTCTATGAGAGGATCGCACAGCTTGAAAAGCATGCTGCACAGCCTGCACTCTCCCCTGCTGAGGCTGAGGTGACAAAACCGCAGGCTCCCCCCGTTCCGGAACCGGAACCGGAGGTTGATTTCCGTTCGCTGCGGCCGGAGGATTTCAAGCCCGTTGCACAATGGCCGGAAATTCTGGAGGAATGCGGCAGACTCAATCCTGCTGTGCTCGGCACACTGGTCGGCTCGAATGCTGTGGTGAATCACAATATCATCCTGATCGTAGCCGAAAACCCCTTCTTCCTGACCATGTTCAAGAACAAGCACAATGCCAGAACGCTTGGCGATGCCATTCAGAATATTCTTGGAAAGCGTTATGTCATCCGTGCAAAGTGCTCCGCTGCGGCGGCAAAGCCAAGACCGGTGCAGGAAATGATCGAAAAGGCAAAGAACAGCGGTATTACTACCACCGCTGTCACATAAACGGAAGTCACCGGAATTCCGGCGGTTTCCGATGCAAATGAACCATTTATATAAAAGGAGAAATCACTATGAGAGCAAGAGTACCGAAGAACATGGGCGGCAATGCCCAGAACATGAATTCCATGATCCGTCAGGCACAGAAGATGCAGGATCAGATCACAGAGCTGCAGGATGATATCGAGGCTCGTGAGTTCACCGCAACCGCTGGCGGCGGTGCAGTACAGGTCGTAATGACCGGTAAGAAGACCATCAAGACCCTGACCATTGATCCCGAGGTTGCAAAAGACGATGTTGAGATGCTGCAGGATCTCGTAACAGCTGCGATCAATGAAGCTGTTGCACAGATCGAGCAGACCACTGAGGACGAGATGAGCAAGATCACTGGCGGCGTTTCTCTGCCGGGTCTGTTCTAAGATGGCATCGCATGATGCACTGCCCCTCGTCGTATTGACAGAACAGTTTGCAAAGCTGCCGGGTATCGGGATGAAAACCGCTGCCCGGCTTGCTTATCATGTCATGTCGATGGAGGCGGCGGATGTTGAGGAATTTGCACAGGCACTGCTCAATGCAAAGAAAACAGTGCATTACTGCCGCTGCTGTGAAAATCTCACGGATCAGGAGCTTTGTTCCGTCTGTGAGGATGACACCCGTGACAGGAGCCTGATCTGTGTGGTGGAAACGCCCAAGGATATTGCGGCGTTTGAACGCACGGGCGAATACAGGGGAACTTACCATGTGCTGCATGGTCTGATCTCTCCGCTTCGTGGCGTGCTGCCGGATGATCTGAAGATCCGTTCCCTGCTGCATCGTGTGCAGGCAGGCGGCATACAGGAAGTCATTATGGCGACCAATCCCACAGTGGAGGGGGATGCAACGGCGGCTTATATCTCCCAGCTCCTCAAACCCCTGAACGTGACTGTCAGCCGGCTTGCCTTCGGTCTGCCCGTGGGCGGTATGCTGGAATATGCGGACGAGGTAACGCTTTATAAGGCGTTGGAGAATCGGAATATTATCTGATACGAATCCCCCAGCCCTGATCATTGATCGGGGCTGGGGGATTGCTATGCAATCAGCATGAAAAGCGGCAGTTTTCCGTAAACTGCCGCTTTTTGTTATTTCATGTCAATATACTTCCAATAGCCCTTGAGGTAGACACCGCCGGAAATGACCGTCAGGAGGACGGAGATCCAGACGAGTGCCCAGAGGACAACGTAAACACCCAATGTTACGCCTTCGGAGGGATTTGTAAAACCAAAATCCATCTGTATCATCAGCCACAGCTGAATGGCAACGATCGTCACCATGGTAAAGGCAGTTTTCAGCTTGCCCCAGATGCCGGCAGCCACGACCACACCCTTTTCGGCGGTCACAAGACGCAGACCGGACACCATGAATTCCCGTGCTGCTACGATTGTTACCACAATTCCGTTCACCGGACCACTGCCCAGATCTGCAAGAGAGGCAAGTGCGGCAAGGACAAGCACCTTATCTGCCAGAGGATCGGCGAATTTGCCGAAAGTGGTAACAAGGTGATGCTTGCGGGCGATATGACCGTCGAGTGCGTCCGTGATGCTTGCAAGGATGAAAACGACCAATGCCAGCGTATAGCGGAACGGGATCGCCGGAACATACATGAAAACCAGATAGACAGGCACCAGCAGGATCCGCAGGAGCGTCAGTTTGTTTGGCAGGTTCATTCGCACACCTCCCCGAGCAGGTCATAATCGAGTGTATCAATGATGCGGAGCTTGACGAAATCGCCGATATTCAGCGGATTTTCAGAGGTAAAGAATACCTTGCCGTCAATATCGGGAGCGTCCGCTTCGGTTCTGCCGAACCAGCATTCCGCCCATTTGTCGAAGCCCTCGACCACGGCAGTTTTGACGGTATCAAGCTGTTTTTCATTGTAGGCGGCACTGATCTCCATCTGCTGTTCCATGATGATGTCGGCACGGTGCATGCGGATCTCTTCCTCGACCTGATCGGGGAATTCTGCGGCTTTGGTGCCGTCCTCCTGCGAATAGGCGAAGCATCCCAGACGGTCGAACTGCATCTCCTGCACGAATTCCGCAAGCTCATTGAACTGCTCCTCGGTTTCACCGGGGAAGCCGGTGATGAGGGTGGTACGGATGACGATATCGGGCATTTTTTCACGCATTTTCGCAACAACATCCTTGATCTGAGCCTTGGAGCTGCGGCGGTTCATACGCTGTAAAATGTCATCATTGCAGTGCTGGATGGGCATGTCGATGTACTTGACGATCTTTTCCTCACGAGCCATGACATCGAGCAGCTCATCGATAATGCGTTCGGGGTAGCAGTAGAGCACACGGATCCAGCGAAGCCCGTCGATTCTGCAAAGCTCGGTCAGGAGCTGCGGCAGGCGGTTTTCGCCGTAGAGATCCTCGCCGTAGCGGGTGGTATCCTGAGCAATGATATTCAGCTCCGTCACGCCGGAATCAGCAAGCCACTTCGCTTCTGCAAGCAGATCCTCCATGGGGACACTGCGGAAGCCGCCACGGATCATGGGGATGGCACAGTAGGTACAGCAATTGCTGCATCCCTCGGAGATTTTGAGGTAGGAGAAGAACGGGAGTGTGGAGATGATGCGTTCACCGGTCAGCTCCGCCTGCTTTTTGGGTGCAAACTGCACAACACGTTCATTTTTCAGCACACGGTCAAGGATATCCACGATGTCCTTGTTATCACCGATGCCGATGACAGCATCCGCTTCCGGAAACTGCTCCGCACATTCCTGCTGGTAGCGTTCGGTGAGGCATCCGGTCATGATGAGCTTTTTGACGGTGCCCTCTGCCTTGAGCTTGGCGATTTCGAGGACGGTTTCGATTGCCTCTTCCTTTGCGGACTGGATAAAGCCGCAGGTATTGACCACTGCGACATCGGACAGACCGAATTCTGTCACAAGCTCATAGCCGTGTGCACGGAGCTTGTGGAGCATACGCTCCGAATCTACGAGATTTTTACTGCATCCTAATGATACCATACCAACTTTGATGGACATGAATATTGCCTCCTTCTGTTTTGATGGGGGACGCTGTCCCCCATGCCCCCTGCCAAAGGGATGGAATCCCTTTGGAATCCCAAGGCGTTTTGCCATTGCACCCCTGCGGGGTACAAAGGCAAAACGTTAGGACTGCAAGAACTCATTCTTTGACAGAGAAACAATGGGGCAGTATTCCCCGTCAAAATCAAAAATGAGCACTATTCCTCTTCTTCAAATTCTGCAAAATAATCCTCTATCGCATCCTTCACCGCACGGTAATTGTACCCGAGCCTTGCCATTCCTGCTACTGCCTTTTCACGGGCTTTCCAGTCCTTGGGATCGGTCAGGATCCTGCCGTATTTCTTTTCCAGCACCTCCGGAATGTTCTCCTCGGCGGTTTCCTCAAACGGTGCAAGGGATTCCTCTATGAGATTCTTGTCAAGACCACGGCGGAGCATTTCCTGCCGTGCACGGAAGATGCCGAAACGCTTGGTTTCCACAAGATATTCCGCAAGCCTTGCGGCATAGCGGCGGTCATTGATGCTGCCGCACTGCACGAGCTGTTCCATGACGGATCTGCAAAGCTCCCTGTCCTGATAGGTTTTCATCAGCTTCTGGTACATCATGCAGTACGAATAATCCCGTTCATCAAGGAGATAGCAGGCACGGCGGTAGGCACGGCGGAAACGGGATTTCCGGTGCAGCTCCTCCATGGTTTCCCCATCAAACTCCATCCCCTCCATGAGCTGGTACTTCCGCAGAAGTTCCCCATCCAACTCAAAATCGCCCTCCGTGGTACGGATGGCGTAGTAGGTTTTTTGTTTTGTGATTTCGATGATTTTCATGGTTATGTTCCTTGCTGTTGAATGTGAGGGAATGCTGTCAGCTTTGAAAAGCTGTTCAAAATCCACCCTCTTCCTGTACCCTCCGCAATGGAGGGCAGCATACAGGCGGCTTCGCCGCCTGTACCGACCAAGGGGCTTTGCCCCTTGGAACCCTAGGTCGTGTTGACACTCCCCAATTCACTTTACGCTTATTCCGTCGGATCAAACTCCTCAAAATCGTCATCCGCTGCAATGTCCTCACCGGAAATGGAGATCGCCGGTGAAGATGCAGGTGCTTCTGCACTCTCCAGTACTTCCTTGGCATCCTCCGCACCCTGTTCCTCGTCCGTTTCTGCGGCGGTCAGGTCGATCTGGTCGATGTGTTCAAGGATCTTTGCCTCCACTTCCTTGCGGAATTCCTCGTTCTCCATGAGCTGCTGCTTCACATTGTCACGCCCCTGACCGAGCTTCTGCCCGTTATAGCTGAACCAGCTGCCGCTTTTCTTGATGATGTCCAGATCAATGGCAAGATCCAGCACCTCACCGTCACGGGAAATGCCCTTGCCGTAGATATTGTCAAACTCGCACTCACGGAAGGGCGGAGCGACCTTGTTCTTCACGACCTTGACCTTCATGCGGTTGCCGATGGGCATGCCGTTGTCCTTGATGACCTCGCCCTTGCGGACATCCATGCGGACGGATGCGTAGAATTTCAGTGCTCTGCCGCCGGGGGTCGTTTCGGGATTGCCGTACATGACACCGATCTTTTCACGGATCTGGTTGATGAAGATCGCCACACAGCCCGTCTTGGATACAACGGAGGTGAGCTTTCTCATTGCCTGCGACATCAGTCTTGCGAGCTGACCAACGTGATTATCGCCCATTTCACCGTCAATTTCTGCCTTTGTGGTCATTGCGGCTACGGAGTCCACAACAAGCACGTCAATGGCACCGGAACGGATGAGGGCTTCTGCGATTTCGAGAGCCTGCTCACCGCTGTCGGGCTGGGACACGAGGAGATTGTCGATGTTGACACCCAGAGCTTTTGCATACTTCGGGTCAAGGGCATGCTCCACGTCGATGAATGCCGCTTCGCCGCCACGCTTCTGGGCTTCTGCAATGATATGGAGTGCAACGGTGGTCTTACCGGAGCTTTCCGGACCGTACAGCTCAACGATTCTGCCCCTCGGCACACCGCCCACACCCAATGCGAGGTCAAGGGTCATGGAGCCTGTCGGGATCGCTTCAATGTCGATCTTCTTCTGCTGACCCAGACGCATGATCGCACCTGCACCGTAGGTTTTTTCGATCATGGACATGGCATGTTCGAGAGCCTTCTTCTTTTCGTCCGCTGTTGCCGGTGCCTGATAAACTGCGGATTTCTTCTTCTTTACATCTGCCTTTGCCTTTGCTGCCATAGTATCTTACCTCCGAATGTTGAATTTTGACTGAATGATGGGAAATGCACCGTTTTTCTGCGGTCAGCCGGTGCCGTCAGCTTTGGAAAGCTGTTCAAAGACTGCCGCCTCCACCGACCAAGAGGCTTTCGCCCCTTGGAATCCCGTTGGGATGTCCACGCTGTTTTCCCTTTCTCCTGATATTTGTATTATACGCTATCAGTTGTTCAAAAATGGTCATTCTGCTAAAAAACCCTCTACCACTCTCGGATTTCCTGCAAGGTCATTGCGGACGGTGACATTTGCAAAGCCGTTTTCTCTCAATATACCGGCAATTTCCTCCGCCTGACCGTCACCGGCTTCATAGGCGAGCATGCCGCCTTTTTTCAGTGTTTTTTTCCAGAGTCTTGTGATCTCACGGTAAAAATGCAGTCCGTCCTCCGTGATGCCGGCAAGTGCCATTTCCGGTTCATGCCGCACCTCGGTCTGAAGCTCCTGCATCTCCGCCGCTGTCAGGTAGGGCGGATTGCTCACAATGACATCGAGCTGCCGGAAGCGTTCCGCTGTCTGCGGTTCCAGCACATCCGCATGCAGGATCTCTGCCCGTGAGGAATGGTATGCTGCATTCTTTTGCAGATAAACAAGAGCCTCCGGGCTTTTTTCCACAGCATACACCCTCGCCTGCGGAAGATTGGCTTCCAGTGCAAGGGCAATGCATCCGCTGCCGCTGCAAAGGTCGGCGATCTGCGGAGCATCGAGCTTTTTGGCATGCTCCAGCACTGCATCTGCAAGAGCCTCGGTATCCGGACGGGGAATGAGCACGCCCTTTCCCACAAACAGCCGCATGCCGTAGAATTCCCATTCGCCCAGCAGATATTGCAGCGGTTCGCCGGCAATACGCCGCTTTGCCATTGCATGCAGCTGTGCACCATGCTCCGGTGTCACGGCATCGGAAAGCAGGAACAGCTCCAGCGGTTTTCCGCTGATCTGTTCGCACATGCACCGCACATCAAAGGCGGCATCCGGAATGCCGGCATGCTCCAGCTCTGCGGTCAGCGTTCTGTACAGCTCACGGGGGGTACTGCTTACCACTGTTCATCCTCCGGATTGTCGGGGATACAGGGCTTCATGGCTGCAATTGCCACTTCGATCTGCTTGTCATCCGGCTCCTTGGTGGTGATCTTCTGGATCTGAAGTCCGGGGAAGGAGAGAATTTTTGCGATCGCACTGTCACTTCTGCCGGCAAACTGGATGCTCTCAAAGGAAACGCCCATTGTCAGCGGCAGGAGCACCATGCTGCACAGGAATCTCTGCCACGGGATGGTGAAGGGAACAAGGCACATCACGAGGATGTTGATGAACAGCACGAGGAAAATGAAGCTTGTGCCGCATCTCGGATGCAGACGGATCTGCTTTCTGACATTTTCCACCGTCAGGGGCAGACCAGCTTCATGGCAGGCGATCGTCTTGTGCTCCGCACCGTGGTACTCATAGGTGCGGCGGATGTCCTTTGACATGCCGGTAACAGCCATATATGCCACAAATACGACGATCTTCACGATACCCTCTGCAACGGACTGGATGATCCGGTTGGAGGTCAGGGGCTTGATCAGACCCACGATCCACTTGGGCAGGAAAAAGAACAGAGCCACTGCCATGACGATGCCGAGCACCATGCCGATCATCATGATGGTGTTGAACATTTTCTCATCGAACTTGGATTCCAGCCACGCCTCAAATTTGGAGGATGTTTCCTGCGGCTGTTCCTCCTCGTCGGCTCCCTCCATCACCTGCTTGTCAGCGGATGCCATCAGACAGCGGTAGCCGTCCTTCATGGAGATGATGAAGCTGTAAATTCCACGCACAAAAGGCGTTTTCTTGTACCATGCATTCTTCGGGGGGATCTCCCATGTTTCCACATCGATCTCACCATTGGGCAGACGGCATGCCATCACGCCGAGGTGGGGTCCCTTCATCATGACACCCTCAATGAGTGCCTGACCGCCGATCTTGCTGCGGCTGCACTTTGCAGGGCATTCGGCTGTATTCTGCTGTTTTTCGCTCATATTATGCATCCCTTTCCGTTCGCTGCTCCGGAGGCAGTATGATGGTCACGGTCGTGCCCCTTGCCTCACGGCTCTGAATTTCCAATGAACCGCCGTGGGCGGTGATGATCTCATCCGCCACTGCAAGCCCGATGCCGGAGCCTCGGCGGGTATGATTTGCCTTGTAGAATTTGGTCTTGATCTTCGGGAGGTCGGATTCCTTGATGCCGCAGCCGTTGTCACGCACAACGACATGGATCTTCCCATCCTTCTCAAATGCCTGAATATTGACCTTTCCGCCAGCATCGGAATACTTGATGGCGTTGTCAATGATATTGATGAACACCTGACGGATGCGGTTTTTGTCACCGAACACAAAGGGCAGCATCTCCGGTTCATCATAGGAAATGGCGATGCCCTCACGGGCTGCCTTGTCCTGATAGATGAGCACGGCATCTCCCAGCTCTGCGAGGATGTCCATGGTGCTCTGCTGGAGGGTGAAGTGTCCGTTCTGCATTCTGGAGAAGTCGAGCAGCTCCTCGACCATACCCGAAAGACGCTCTGTTTCGTTGATGATGACCGTCATACCCTTGCGGATGGTGTCGGGATCCTTTTCGAGATAGATGGTTTCCGCCCAGCCCTTGATGGCTGTCAGGGGGGTTCGCAGCTCATGGGATACGGAGGAAATGAACTCATTCTTCATTGCCTCGGCATTGGAAAGCTCATCCGCCATATGGTTGATGGCGGTGACAAGATCGCCGATCTCATCATTGCCGTCATAGCGGATCCGGAACGAAAAATCGCCCTTTGCGAATTTTCCGGCGGTATTGCTCATCTGTGTGATCGGGCGGACGATCGTGCCCATGAAGTAGATGCCGGTAATGACAAGCATCAGCAGGATGGCGATACAGATACCGGTCGCTGCAAGGGTGATCGCCGAAACAGAATCATCCACGGCAGTGAGGGAAACGACCACACGCACGGCACTGTATTCCGTGCTGAATGCGGAGATATTGGCACTGAGAGCCATGATCTTTTCGCCGTTTTCCGCTGTTCCGACCCAGTAGCCGTCACCGCCGTCCATCACATTGTCATAGTCGGGCATTGCCGTATCCGCCGCCGGCGAGAAGCCGGAGGAGGTGAGCACGACACGTCCCTTGGCATTGACTGCCATCAGCTCCATTTTCTCCTTGGCGGAGAAGCTTTCGAGGGTGTTCCGCATTTCGGAGGAAAGGTTCGTGTCGGAATCCTGTGCATAGCGGCTGAGGATATTCACGATGCTTGTCAGCTCCGAGGTCAGGCTCTGTCTGGCACTGGAATAGTAGAAGGACTGGATCGCATAGACGAACGCCAGCTCCACCACGATGATGACGAGGATGACCACGCCCAGATTATTGGTGATCCAGCGTTTGGTGACGCTGGTACGCCGCTGGGATCTGTCGGGCTTCGGGGTCTGTTTTCCCTTTGGGTTATGCTTTATCATTCCACTTGTAGCCATAGCCCCAGATCGTCACGATGTACTGGGGGTTGGACGGCTCGTCCTCGATTTTCAGGCGGATCCGGCGGATATTGACATCCACGATCTTGTAGTCACCGTAGTAATTCTCGCCCCAGATATGGTTCAGGATGCTGGCACGGTCGAGGGCGGTGTTTTTATTGTTCATGAAATACTCCAGAATCTGGTATTCCACCTGTGTCAGGTCGATGAGCTGCCCATTCTTGGAAACGGTGCGGCTTTTCAGATTGAGGGTGAACGGACCGGATTCAATGACCGGACTTTTTTCATCATGGATGAAGCTCATGCAGACACGGCGGTAGATGGCATCCACACGGGCAGTCAGCTCGGAGGGGGAGAAGGGCTTGGTGATATAATCATCCGCACCGATCATCAGACCGCTGACCTTATCCATTTCCTGTGTTCTTGCGGTGAGCATGATGATGCCGATGGTGGAGCTTTTCTCCCGCAGTCTTTTGCAGACGGTAAAGCCGTCAATGCCGGGCATCATGATGTCAAGCAGAACGATGTCGAAATTGCCGTTTTCGTCATCGAATTTCTGGAGAGCACTTTCTCCGCAGTTGACATCAATGACATCATAACCGGCACGCTTCAGATTAATGACGACGAAATCACGGATGACATCCTCGTCCTCACATACTAAGATACGTTTCATGGGTGATCCCTCCTATTCTATGTGTGCAGGGGGACTGCCGTCCCCTTAGGCTTGTCAAAAAGATTTTTTCTGGGGTTCACACCCCAAAACTGCCCCCACCCCAACCCCTCCCCCCAAGGGGGAGGGGCTATATTTCGGGGACTTCGTCCCCGAACCCCTTCTACGGACACGCCGTAATTGATTTTAAGCTTTTGACAGACCGAGGGTAACTGCAATCCCCTTGAAAACCTCTTATGAAACAAATTTAAAACACATCACCAGCTCTGCCGCAGAGATCCCCAGCTCTTCGACATCCTCGGCTCTGACGAGGTATTCCGCTGTGCCCTTGGTGTGCATCAGGTGGAAGCCGGCGGCAAGGTGTTCATTGGTGTCGGCTTCGTCCTCGGAGATGTAGATCCGCAGAACGACGGGCATTTCTGCATTCCAGTCACCTGTGTACATGCAGAACTGCAATTCTCCGGAAGAGGCATCATTGACAACGGTCACATTCCCCTGCCATGCATCGGGCATCATGAACAGGTAGCCGCTGCCGGTGCTGTAATAGCTGCTGTGCTCGGCATAGAGCAGGTCATTCTTCATCATCAGCCAGTCCGTCCGGAGGATCTGTTCCGCCTCCGCACGTTCCTCATAGCCGTGGAATACCTTCTGCACCGGAATTTCCGGCACGCCGTCCGCATCAATGTCACGGCTGTAAAGACCTGCACGGCGTACAGTATCCTTGGAGCTTCTCCCGATCTGTTCAAGCAGATTCACAAGACGCTCCCCGTCAAAGGAAAGGATCTCCGTCTGAAGTCCGGCGGTACCGGCTGCCGTACCTGTGGCGGCATCGACATAGAGCATGATGCTCCCGTCCTTTTGTGAGCCGTAGATCAGCTGGCTGTAGTCGGTGTAGCTGTCCTTGAAGCCGCAGCGGTATTCATGATATTTCCCCTCGGCATCGAGCTGGTACACCGCCGCCGATGCCTGCTGCTCTGCGGTGGAGGCAGGCGTGAGGAGCACGAGGTCGGGATTTTCCGACTTCCGTGTCATGCCCACATCAAAAAGGGCGTAGTTTTCAAGAAATGTCAGATCAAGATAGCCATCCTCGTAGGAATAGACGGACACGAATTTCTCCGACTGGTTGGCAGTGCTGTAGCCGACGATGAGGTTCATGCGGTCATTGTCGCCGAGTCTGGAAATGACGACCTTCTCGATCTCGGAGCCTTCGGCACTGCGGTCACAGACGGATTTCCACACACCGTCAATGCTGTCGAGGACATTGATCCGCAGACCGCTGCCGGCGTTTGCAACGCCGTTTTTCTCATAAAATACAATCGCCTCGTCCAGCCCGTCACCGTCAATATCCGAAACGATGAACGCCGAAAGGTAGCTGCCGCTTTTGGGATATTTCAGGCTGATGGCGGAACCGGTCGTATCTTTCAGTGCCTGATAGATCTGCTCCTGCTGTCCGCTGAGCTTGGGCGGTGTGAGCATATTGTCCACATTCACGCCGATGGAACAGCCGGACAGGAAAAATGCCAGAAGCACGGAGCACAGGCTGAAAAATTGTTTTTTCATGTGCTTACTCACGCTCTGCGATCGGCACATAGGGTCTTTTCTTCGGCAGTGCCTTGTATGCGGGGCGGATGATCCGCTTGCCGGTCATCAGCTCCTCCATACGGTGAGCAGACCAGCCAGCCATACGGGAAACCGCAAACAGGGGAGTATAGAGATCATCCGGAATATTGAGCATTCTGTACACAAGTCCGGAATACATATCCACATTGGCACAAACGGTCTTTTCGATGCCCCTTTCCTCCTTCATGAGAATGGGGGTCAGACGCTCGATGGTGTCAAGCAGATGGAACTCCGCTTCGATCTCCTTGCCGGCTGCCAGCTTGAACGCCTTCTTCTTCAGGATCACGGCACGGGGGTCGGAGAGGGTATAGACTGCATGACCCATGCCATAGACCAGACCGCTGCGGTCGCATGCCTCACGGCGGAGCACCCTGCGGACATAATCGGCAACCTCGCCCTCATTGTCCCAGTGCTTGATATTTGCCTTGGCATCCTCAAGCATCGCAGAAACCTTGATGTTCGCACCGCCGTGCTTCGGACCCTTGAGGGAGCAGACAGCGGAGGAATACGCAGAATAGGCATCCGTACCGGAGGAGGTGAGGACACGGCAGGTGAAGGTGGAGTTATTGCCGCCGCCGTGCTCTGCATGGAGCATGAGCAGGCAGTCGAGAAGCTGTGCCTCTTCCTTGGAATACTCACGGTCGGGACGGAGCATGGAGAGAATGGTTTCCGCCGTGCTTTCCTCGGGACGCAGCGGATGCATGAAGAGGGTCTGGTTATCGAAATGCTTGCGTTTTACCTGATAGGCATTGACCATGATGATGGGGAGCTTGGCGATCAGGTTGATGGCGGTTTTCATTTCGTTGTCGATGGAAGTATCCTCACAGCTGTCATCATAATAGGAATAGAGCGAGAGAATGGAGCGTGCGAGCTTGTTCATGATGTTTCTGGAGGGTGCTTTCATGAGCATATCCACCACAAAGCCGCTGGGCAGCTGACGGTGCATGGAGAGGTAGTGGTTGAATGCCTCCAGCTCCTGAGCTGTGGGGAGCTTGCCGAACAGCAGGAGATAGACGGTTTCCTCATAGCCGTAGCGGTTTTCCTTTTCCGCATTGCCCACGAGGTCGTAGATGTTGTAGCCACGGTAGATCAGCTCTCCGGGGATGGGTTCCATTTCATTTTCGTTGACCACATAGCCGTGCACGTTGCAGATATTGGTGATGCCGGCAAGAACGCCGGTGCCGTCGCTTCTGCGGAGTCCACGCTTGACATGGAATTTCTGGTAAAGAGCCTGATCGATCACGGAATTATTTTTCAGTTCGTCGCATAAACTGATCATATCATCATTGGAAAGGAATTTGCACATAGAACAGTACCTCCTGTTGTTTCTGGTTCGTTTTGTTTACCTATTATTATAGCATCTTTTGGGAGTGAAGTCAAGCAATTTCGGGGAGGGCTGCGAAACTTCCGCCGTCCATCCATCCCAACAGAAAAGGAGCATCCTATGAAAAGACGTATTCTGACCCATCTCGTGCTTTCCCTCCTGCTTACGGCTCTGCCGATGATCCCTGCACTGGCGGCAAGGGGAACGGAGGGGACGGATGCAATGGAGGCGGAAATGCCGGAATTTGTGGAATTTACAATGGAAAGTGAGCCGTCAGAGCCGGATGACCAGCCCCCCTTTCTTGTGCTCGATGCCGCAGGCGGCGAGGTCATGGAGGTACCCGTGCGGGATTATGTGATCGGGGCGGTCTGTGCGGAAATGCCGGCATCCTTTGAACCGGAGGCACTCAAAGCTCAGGCGGTCGCTGCCCACACCTATGCACACAGGCTCATGCTTCTGGCGGAGGGGAACACGGACGAATCCCTCAAAGGTGCTCATTTTTCCAACGACAGCAGCCGTTATCAGACGTATTATACGGATGCACAGATCCGTGAAGCATTCGGGATGCATTACGATGCCTATTATGGGAAGATCGCTTCTGCTGTGGATGCGGTGCTCGGGGAGATCCTGACCTATGAGGAGGAGCCGATCATTGCTGCATTCCACGCAATGTCGGGCGGAATGACGGAGAGTGCGGAGCATGTCTGGGGCAGGGAGGTCGATTACCTCGTCCCTGTGGACAGCAGTCCGGACACGCAGGCTCCCCTCTTTGAACAGACCGCCGTCTTTTCTGCACAGGAGGTGCAGGAAAAGCTGGAATCCGCCCGTGACGGGCTGTTTCTCAGCGGTGAGCCGGAGGACTGGCTGCAAATTGCGGAGGTGTCGGATTCCGGCACCGTGCTCCGGCTCGATGCCGGCAGCAGCATTTTCACAGGTTCTGAGATCCGCAGCATTTTTTCGCTTCGCTCCGCTGTTTTTTCGGTGGCATATGAGGACGGTGCATTCACCTTCACTACCAAAGGCTACGGGCACAATGTGGGCATGAGCCAGTATGGAGCGAATGCAATGGCACTCGATGGGAAGAACTACCGTGAGATCCTGCAATATTATTATCCGGACACGGAGCTGACGGAGCTTTGGTAGCACGATGTTGTACCTTGGTGGAAATGATTGACATTCTTCAGAAATTAGCAAAAAAACTATTGCAATTTCTAAAAAATTGCAGTATAATAGAATAAAGACGAAGTATACCAGAAACCGGAAGTCCGGAACAAGCGAAATCAGAGGAGGAATCTGCAATATGGCAAAAAGAATTGCAGTCATCGTTTCAGGAATTGATGAAGAATACCAGAGCACCATACTCAAGGGGCTGCATGACTGTGCGAGGGAGCATGGGGTGCAGGTGGTGCATTTTGCTGCATTCGGCGGTATTCTCCGCAATGCAAAGCATGATGCAGGCGAGTACAACATCTACAAACTTTGCAGATACGAACAGTTTGACGGCGTGGTGCTGCTGACCAACACCATTTCGGAAACCAGCGTCACCGGTGCGATCGTGCAGGAAGTACAGAAGTATGACATCCCCGTTGTCAGCATCGACAATGATCTGGATGTGAAATTCTTCCATGTGGGAATCGACAATTTCAAGGCGATGGAGGACATGGTGCGGCATGTGACGGAGCATCACAAATGCCGGAAGATCGGTTATATTTCGGGACCTGAGAGCAATCCGGAAAGCATCATGCGTTTCAATGCCTTCGAGCAGGTGATGCGTGAGCACGGCATTCCGGTGACGGATGATATGATCTATTATGGAAGCTTCCGCAGCTGCGACGGCAGGGAGGGGGCGGAATACTTTCTGCATTCTGAAAACGGTCTGCCTGAGGCGATCATCTGTGCCAATGATGCAATGGCACTGGCGACCGTGCTCAAGCTGGAGGAAAGCGGCATCCGTGTGCCGGAGGATGTGATCGTCACGGGCTTTGACAATATTTATGCGGCAAGGAACTATGCACCGGCGATCTCTTCGGTGGAGCGTCCACTGTACCGTTCGGGCTATCTTGCGTGTGAGCAGCTGCTGCATGTGTGCAGTGAGGATCTGCCGAGAAGCGTGACGCTGGAAACGAAGAGTGTATTCCGTGAGAGCTGCGGCTGCTGTCAGGTGGAGCAGGGCAGTGCACAGGAGCTTGAAGATCATCGGAATTTCCGCAAATCGAGCTACCGGATCATGGATTTCTATCAGGTGAACATTCCGCTGGTCAACCGCATGGCATGCAATCTGGCGGAGGGCGAGGAG
Source organism: Oscillospiraceae bacterium (assembly GCA_017462785.1). Classification (GTDB taxonomy): domain Bacteria; phylum Bacillota; class Clostridia; order Oscillospirales; family Ruminococcaceae; genus UBA3855. The sequence goes on from JAFTQJ010000067.1 coordinate 20,065, forward strand.
TTCCGGCAGAATCTGGAGATCTTACAGACCTTCATCCTGAAAATGCGGTGCAGCCGCTTCTATCTCTGTCTGAATGAGAACTGGAACGAGATCCGTGAAAAGAGGGATCCGGGCGGTCAGAAAATGCAGCTTGTGGACACCTGCATCACGGAGGGGTACACTGAGAGGATGCTGGTGCCGCTGGCATATGTAAACGGCGAATTCACGAGCCTTCCGGCATTTCTGACAAAGAACATGCTGCCGGAGTGCGAGGATGAATTCGATGAGATGATGATGTACTACATGCTGCCGCTGCATTTCCGTGACCGGTGCTTCGGCTACTGTGTCATCTGCCATCCCAATTTTGACATGGAGAATCCCCTGCTGCATACATGGGTGATGAACATTGCAAATTCTCTTGAAAGCATCCGGAAAAAGGAATACCTTGACCGTGCAATGCATGAGCTTGACCAGCTCTATGTGATGGATCCGCTTTGCAAGATCAACAACCGCAACGGCTTCAACAAGTTCACAGCGGATATTTTCGATGAATGCCGCCGTCTGAACAAGTCTGTGATGATGATGTTCATTGACATGGACGGTCTGAAGATGATCAACGACACCTACAGCCATGAAGAGGGCGACAACGGTCTGAAGCAGCTTGCAAGGGCGATCAAGCTGAGCTGCCGGAACGGGGAGATCTATGCACGAGTCGGCGGTGATGAGTTCATCATCTTTGCTCCGGATGTGACGGAGGAGGGTGCAAAGGCACTGGCGGACAGCATTCAGGCACAGATGGCGGAGTACAATGCGACTTCCGGCAAGCCCTATCCCGTAGCGGCGAGCATCGGCTGGCATATCACACAGGTGGAATCCGATTCCACGCTCTATCCCCTCATTACAGCGGCGGACAAGAAGATGTATGAGGATAAGAAAAAGAAGAAGGTTTCGAGGTATCTCAGACATTGAGCAGAGAACCTCTGAGCGGACTGCAAAGAGAGGGCGGTGCTGGTGCACCGCCCTCCTTGTTTTGCTGTTAATCGCTGTAATACACCGGAAACATCTGCGAAAGTCCCTCAAAATCAGTATCGGACAGCACCTCCGGCTGGAGTGCATCCGCATCGAACCGCATATCCTTCGTGTAGACATACTCATTTACATTGCCGTCAGCATCATAGCCCTCGAAGAACATCCAGACTCCGGTCTCAAGATCGACCCAGAGCGTGTAGGTTTCCACGCCGTAGCGTTTCCCGTAATTGCCGCCCCTGCCCTCGATCATAACGCATTCACGCCCCTGATATTCCGCTGTTCCAAGCATTTTCCAGCGGGAAAGGTCGGCGAGATAGCCGCTTGCGATCTCATAGGGGAAGAAGCAGCTGCCCAGCTCATGCACGCCGGTGGGATCGCCGCCCAGTCCGAGGGTGTAATTGCCGTTTTCATCATAGGCTACGATGTCGTTTTCCTCCACCCGAATATGATCCTCCATTGTGCTGTCCGTGTATTCCAACAATCTGGTTTGCCATTCGCCCTTCTTCCATACCTGGTCATGCTGTGCAAGGGCGTTTGTACCGTCATTCCAGTAGCTGTGCACCTCGGAATTGTAGAGATCATTCCGGATGTCGAACCGGAAGCTTCCCTCCAGAATCGTCGGGCTATCCTTTCCGAAACACATTCTGGTCGTACCGGAAAGCTGTTCCATATGCTTGAATGTCCCCAGACATCTGCCGTAGATCAAGGCTTCTGTGATACCCCCGACTTCGTTCGTTACCGGAATGGGGGTGATGCAGGCAGCGTCGGGCTTGGTGTATCCTCCGTCAACCGTCGTTTCTTCCTGACTGAATTCCCCTGACAGTGCCCTTTCCTTGAATTCCAGCAGTTTTTCAGCACTCGATTTCTCATAAATATAGCCAACACCATCGAGCAGAACGTAATCCCCGATCAGCAGCTCCATGGAACCGTCCTCCAGTGTGATATTGATGCGTTCCATCTGCTCCGTATCCACAGTTTCCTTCATCACGGAGGTCAGCTCCTGCTTGTAGATCACAAGCTCTGCGGCACATGCGAGGAATTCCTCCATCATTCTTGTATCCGGAGTGATCTGCAATACTGCATCACCCTCGTTGACGAAATAGTGGACACGCTTCACCGTTTCCGGATCCAGTGCCGCAAAGGGCTGCTCGGGATGGATGCGGCAGGTAAAGCTCCCGCCGAGGAATGCCGCACAGCCGCCGTCAGTGTGCGTGGTTGCGGTCAGGCGGAAGGTGTAATCGTCCACGATCTCAAAGCGGTGCTCATTCTCACCGCTCAGGCAGATCAGAACGCCGTTTTCAATGGTGTAGATGCCGGTTTCTTCCGTGCCGTCACAGCAAAGGGCGTAATTGCCCTGTCCGAGGGTGATCTCCGTGCCCGTTTCTGCGGCAGAATCGCCGTCCATCAGGCGGTAGGTCACATTCCGCTGGTAGGGCAGAGCCTTTGCATCCTCCATCCACTGCTGTCTTGCCTGCTCCGCAAGCGGTTCGAGGAACGCAAAGAGGGCATCACAGCTCTGCTGATCGAGCAGGTACCTCGTGCCGTCCCTCCAGAAGCGGTGGGAAATGCTGATGTGCGATGTTTCGCCGTTTTCCGTGAGGGTGAATTCCACATAGCTGCCGCCGTCACGGGGTTCCTCCTCCATTTGCAGTTCCTCATAATGCGTCACATGACGCAGGTATCCCACAAGCTCCTCAAGCTGTGCGGCATCGGGGGAGATTTCCCAGCCGTTGCAGATGATACCGCTGATGCTGTCCGCTGTGATCTCTGCAAGGGGCTGCTGTGCGTCAATGCGTGCGGTGAATACCCTGCCGCAGAGGACTTCCCATGAGGTGCTTTCGTTCAGGGTCATGGCATATGCATCGTGCATCAGAAATGTGTGGCTCTGCTCACCGTCATGGGAAACGGCGGTGAGAAGCTCCCCGTCCACCGTATAGGTGCCGGTTTCGGGCAGGGCGGAGGAAAGGGGATCGACGAACTGGTAAAGCCCCTGCATTTCATCAAGGACGAAATATGCGGACCTGCCCAGCACCGGATCGAGCCATGCACCGCCCTCACAGACTGCATCCGGCTCACTGCCCTCCGGCAGGGGATAATAGCTGATACCTCTGAGAAAACCGCTGAACTGCGTTGTTTCCTGTGATTCAGCGGTTTCCTGTACTTCATCCGCCTGCTTGGAATCGGGGGGGACTGTCCCCTGTCCTGTCAGGAGCTTTGGCAGGGAAACCGCCCCGATACAGAGCAGGGCACATGCGGCGATGGCAGCGATTTTCCCGAAATGCCGTTCTTTCTGGATATGCTCCACATTCTCGTCAAGAAGTGCCTCATCCAGAGAACCAATGGCTTCAAACAATTCTTCCTTTGTCATATGCAGAATCCCTCCTGTTCCAGTTGGCTTCGCAGTTTTTTGCGGATCCTTGTCAGCAGGACGGAAACGTAGTTTTCACGCAGTCCTGTCTGCTCTGCGATCTGTGCGATGCTCTGTGCGTAGAAATAGCGTCCGATGAAAATGCGGCGTTCCCTCTGTGGAAGTGCGGCGGCAAAAGCGGATATGCACTGCCGGAGTGCACGGTATTGCAGCTCGCTTTCCACATCGGCGGTGTCTGCGACACATTCCGCAAGCTCATCAAGCACGGCGGCAAGCTCCCCTCCTCCACGCTTTGCAGTCATTTTCTGCTCATAGCGGTCAAAGGCGAGGTTGCGTGTGATCTTCCCGAGAAACAGGCGTAATCTGACCGGCTTCTGCGGCGGTATCGCATTCCATGCACGGAGCCATGTATCATTGACGCATTCCTCCGCATCCTCGGTGCTGCGGAGGATATTGTCCGCAACACTGCGGCAGTAGCTGCCGTATTTGCGGCTGGTTTCCGCAATGGCGGCTTCATTTCGTGCAAAGTACAGGGAAATGATCTCCGTATCTTCCATAATACCAGCCTCCTTTCATCATACAGGACGGGAAATTGCGGGGAATCTTACAATTCTAATGAAAAGTGAATCATGTTCTGGTTTTCCTTCAAATGACCGCTTTATAAAAACAAAGCCCCCTTCCCTTGTATACGGGAACGGGGGACAATGTTTTAAGCGTGAAATAGAATATCAGAGAAATATCGTGTTCTGCCTTGGTTTGTCCGCTTGGAAAGCTCCGCTTCATCCTTCCTTCTGCTGCCGGAAATGGGCGGGGCTGCCCCAAATAGCCATAAAACCATGCTCCGGAAACGGAACTCCGGCTGATGCTTTGCCTCCAATCGAATGCACCGCAGCGGTTCTGGATATTTCCTTGAATCTATTTGTTAGCTGGAAGCTCAATCTACGCCGCTTCCTGACGTTTCATACGGGAATTCCGGATACGATGCTCTACATTTGCATGCAGTGCCCCGCAGCACTGCGATCCACCGCACATCCATGTGCGGATTTAAAAAAGTATGTATCATGCCGCCCTACAAAGCAGCATCATTGTGCATTGGTGTGCTTTCCATGCTCTGGCTACCGAGCATGTTCATGCGTTTTTTCGCAGTATTCCGCCCTCAACAACAAACAGACGGTGCAGATCTCCTCTGCATCACTCCCGCTGCCCTGCGAAACAGACAGCCGGTGTTTTCCGCAGTACCTGCCCCAACAACTGAGCATGGAATTGACAAAGCCCACTGCCCTGCGACGCAGAAAGCCCGTTTTCCGCAGTCATGCCCCAACAACTGAGCATGGAATTGACAAAGCTCGCTGCCCTGCGACGCAGAAAGCCCGTTTTCCGCAGTACATGCCCCAACAACTGAGCATGGAATTGACAAAGCCCGCTGCTCTGCGACGCAGAAAGCCCGTTTTCCGCAGTACATGCCCCAACAACTGAGCATGGAATAGATACAGCATCACCGTCCTGCGAAGCGGCGGCGTACTGATGTGATCAAATCGAAATGCAGTCAGGGGGAAATGACCCGTGGGTCAGTCCCCTGCTGTGCTGCATGGTACCTGCATCCATGCCCCGACTCACCGGAGCATGGCGGATGCAGGATGGGGATGCTTAGTTATTGTAGAGAGCTGCGAGTCTTGTCAGGTAATCGTAACGATCCTTTGCATTCTCAACAGCTGCATCGAACAGAGCGTTTGCTCTCTCCGGATTCTGGCGAGCCAGAGCGTTGTAACGAACCTCGCCCATCAGGAAGTCCTTGAACTCGTCTGTATTCGGAGCCTTGGAGTCCATAACGAACGGATTCTTGCCCTCTGCCTTCAGCTCCGGATTGTAACGGAACAGATGCCAGTAACCAGCCTGTACAGCCTTCTTCTCCTCAGCCTGAGCAGTAGCCATACCGGTCTTGATGCCGTGGTTGATACACGGAGCATATGCGATGATCAGGGACGGACCGTCATAAGCCTCAGCCTCACGCATTGCCTTCAGGCACTGGTTCATGTCAGCACCCATAGCGATGTGTGCAACATATACATAGCCGTAGCTCATTGCGATACCAGCCAGATCCTTCTTCTTTACAACCTTACCAGCTGCTGCGAACTGTGCGATCGCACCGGTAGGAGTGGACTTGGAAGCCTGACCGCCGGTGTTGGAGTAAACCTCGGTATCGAATACCATTACGTTTACATTCTTGCCGGATGCCAGAACATGGTCCAGACCGCCGAAGCCGATGTCATATGCCCAGCCGTCGCCGCCGAAGATCCACTGGCTCTTCTTACGCAGGTAATCCTTTTCAGCCAGAACAGCCTTAGCTGCATCACAGCCGCAAGCCTCCAGAGCAGCGATGAGCTTCTCGGATGCCGGTGTGTTAGCTGCACCGTCGTTCTTGGTTGCGAGGAATTCCTCAGCTGCTGCCTTCACGTCAGCATTGTCAGTTGCCTCAACGAGAGCCTCAACCTTAGCGATTGCACGGTTTCTCAGTGTTTCCTGACCCAGGAACATACCGTAACCGAACTCTGCGTTGTCCTCGAACAGGGAGTTGGACCAAGCCGGACCATAGCCCTTCTTGTTGAAGGTGTAAGGTGTGGACGGAGCAGAACCACCCCAGATAGAGGAGCAGCCTGTTGCGTTTGCGATGTACATTCTGTCACCGAACAGCTGTGTGATGAGCTTTGCATAAGGTGTTTCACCGCAGCCTGCACAAGCACCGGAGAATTCGAGCAGCGGCTGCTTGAACTGGGAGCCCTTCACAGTTGCATCTGTGAACTTAGCAGTAACCTCGGGCTTCACTTCCTTGGTTGTACCATAGTTGAAGCACTCCTGCTGATCCATCTGGGAAGCGATGGGCTTCATTACCAGAGTTTCAGCCTTCTTGTTACCCGGACATACATTGGAGCATACGCCGCAGCCTGTGCAGTCCAGAACGGAAACTGTCATGCCGAACTTCAGATCGCCGATTGCAGGCTTCATGTCAGCCAGCTTCATAGCGGACGGAGCAGCAGCAGCTTCTTCAGCGTTCAGAGTTACCGGACGCAGAACTGCGTGCGGGCAAACGTATGCACACTGGTTACACTGGATACATGTATCCGGATTCCAGCAGGGAACGTTCACAGCGATACCACGCTTTTCAAATGCAGCAGAGCCCTGCGGGAATGTACCGTCAGCCATACCAACGAATGTGGATACCGGCAGAGTGTCACCCTTCTGAGCGTTGCAGGGGATCTGGATGTTGTTGACATAGTCTTCGAGAGTCTTGTTGTCGCAGGTAACCTTGCCCATGCCCATCTGGGTATCAGCAGCGTCAGCCCATGCAGCCGGAATCTCGATCTTTACGATGCCCTGATAGCCTGCGTCGATCGCATTCCAGTTCTTCTCAACGACATCCTGACCCTTCTTAGCGTAGGACATTTCAGCAGCTGCCTTCATGTAGCCGAGTGCATCCTCGAACGGGATCACGTTAGCCAGCTTGAAGAATGCGGACTGGAGAATGGTGTTGATTCTTGTGCCCATGCCTGTTTCCTGACCCAGCTTTACACCGTTTACAGTGTAGAAGTTTACATTGTTCTGAGCGAGGTAACGCTTTACCTGACCGGGCAGGTTAGCCTCCAGACCTTCCATATCCCAGATGGTGTTCAGCAGGAAGGTACCGCCGGGCTTGATGTCAGAAACCATATCATACTTGTCGATATAGCTCTGGTTGTGACATGCAACGAAGTCAGCCTTGTTGATCAGGTATGTGGACTTGATCGGAGTCTTACCGAAACGCAGGTGGGAAACGGTAACACCGCCGGACTTCTTGGAGTCATAAGAGAAGTATGCCTGTGCATACATATCAGTGTGGTCACCGATGATCTTGATGGAGTTCTTGTTTGCACCTACAGTACCGTCAGAGCCGAGACCCCAGAACTTGCAGGAGATTGTGCCCTCGGGAGCTGTATCCGGGCTGAAAGAAGCATCCAGAGAGAGGTTGGTCACATCATCGTTGATGCCGATGGTGAATCTCTTCTTCTCAGTGTTCTTGTAAACAGCGATGATCTGGTTCGGAGTTGTATCCTTGGAGCCCAGACCGTAGCGGACTGTGTAGATCTTCACTCCGTCGAACTTGGTATCCTTGAGAGCTGCAACAACGTCGAGGTACAGCGGTTCACCCAGAGAGCCGGGTTCCTTTGTTCTGTCGAGTACGGAGATCTGCTTAACAGTTTCCGGCAGAGCCTCAACGAGCTTTTCAGCAACGAAAGGTCTGTACAGACGTACACGAACCATACCAACCTTTTCGCCGTTAGCGTTCAGGTAGTCAACAGTTTCCTCGATGGTGTCGTTAACAGAGCCCATAGCGATGATTACATGCTCAGCATCTGCTGCACCGTAGTAGTTGAACAGCTTGTAATCTGTACCGATCTTAGCGTTCACCTTGTCCATGTACTTCTCAACAACTGCCGGCAGAGCATCGTAGTACTTGTTGCAAGCCTCACGAGCCTGGAAGAAGATGTCGGGGTTCTGAGCAGTACCACGGAGAACCGGATGGTTCGGGTTCAGAGCCTGATCACGGAATGCCTGAGCAGCTTCCTTGTTCAGCATCTCGTCGAGGTCAGCCTGATCCCATACCTCGATCTTCTGGATCTCATGGGATGTACGGAAACCGTCGAAGAAGTGCAGGAACGGAACTCTGCCTTCGATGGTAGCCAGGTGAGCAACTGCACCCAGATCCATAACTTCCTGCGGATTGGAGGAGCAGAGCATTGCATAACCGGTCTGACGGCATGCATAAACGTCAGAGTGGTCGCCGAAGATGTTCAGAGCGTGGGAGGATACGCAGCGTGCAGAAACGTGGATTACGTTCGGCAGCAGCTCACCTGCGATCTTGTACATATTCGGGATCATCAGGAGCAGACCCTGAGAAGCGGTGTATGTTGTAGTGAGTGCACCAGCGGACAGAGAGCCGTGAACAGTACCAGCTGCACCAGCCTCGGACTGCATTTCAACAACAGTTACGGGATCACCGAACAGGTTCTTCTGACCCTTTGCGGACCACTGGTCGGTAACTTCAGCCATTACAGAGGACGGTGTGATCGGGTAGATCGCAGACACGTCTGTAAACGGATAGGACGCCCATGCAGCGGCGTTGTTACCGTCCATGGTTTTCATTTTTCTTGCCATGGGAATATTCCTCCTAAAAAATGTAGTTTTATGCTTGGTACTCCTGTGCAGTACCTTACATCTTATATAATAGCACAAAATCCGACGTTTGTAAATACCCTTTTTGTAAATTTTATAGGGCATTTTTTGCGTAATACGCCCAAATCCAGCCATATCGTGATTTTTTTATTGAATTAAAATTGTACATTGTCCACATATCACTACCCCTCTAATTGTGCAGACTGTATAAATTTTTGGAATTTTTCTTTTTTTTTTACAGATTTGTATTGACGAAATCAAAAATTTCCTCTATAATATGGTTAGTGTTATATACGGATTTTCGTATGATTAACACTCGTTTTGTTGTCTCCTTTCTTTTGTTCTACACAAAACATGCTTTCATTTTATTTGCTGCGGCAGAATCGGTTTGGTTCTGCCGGTTTTTTTTGGAATTCAGAAGGGCGGTGTCACCTCTGAATATTCACAAAAAGTTCACACTTTTATTTAAGCAAATCTATTGACTTTTCGGCTGAAATCGGATAGAATATATATAGAAACAGAGATACGGATACTCTGTTACGCAGACGGCAAGAGCTGTCGGTCACGGGTGACGAAACTTCACAGTCGTAGCATCAGTGATAAGTGATGAAGTCAATGGGCGTGCCAGTATGCGTTGATTGATGGAGCTTGACGGTGGGTTTGCATAGATAACCAAAAACTGGCTAGAGCGGATCGAAATAAAAATATGCAGGGGCTTTGCATTTCAGTTGCAAAGCTCCTTTTTTTGAAATACTTATGAGTAAAGTGGTGAGCAACTTGGAGAGCAGTGTCAGCAAGGCTGCACATACATATCGGACATTGGAGGAATATGAATACCGCTATATTGTCGGCAGACGCAAGGAAGCCAAAGAAATACGGCTTCGTTTCGATCAATCTGAATTTTTTCATCTTTGCGGTCTGCATAAACTCAATGACATCGCACAGCTTGACCAGAAAAACCGGAAGTCTTTCTTTGAAAAACTGCAAAGAGGAGTCATCACGGATGAATTATGTCGAAAAAGCAAGAATTATCAGGAAATTTCTGACCGTATTCTTCTGGTGGAACGACTGGAGCAATTTCTGGACAGCAATGATTTTGTGTTCAAATATACAAAAGGTACGAGGGGATTTGAACTGACTGCGGATTATGCCCTGCAAAAAGGCAAAGATGAAACGGAAGCGTATGTATTCATTGAAGAAGGAACCATGCAGCGTGGAAAAAAGCGAGTCAAAACCGGTTTTTTCTTCTGCAAATCATGTTTTCCAAGATCGAAAGATCCGGATGGGAATCTTCGTCAGAGCAAAACCGCAGGATGTCCGGAATATAAGCTTTTGCTGAAAGAGAAAATCAATCTGAAAACCGATGAAATACAACTCCTCTTCCGCTCCCCTTCCCATCACGAAAACCCATAAATTTTCTGCAAAAAACTCCTCCTCCCCCCTTGCAAAAACGCATCCGATATGTTACAATAAAAGTAAGTGTACATCCATTATGCAGTTGTTTCAGGATGGCACAAAAATCAAAATCCCCCGAAAAGGAGAATTTTATCATGAAGTACGGCTATTTCGACCTTGCGAACAAGGAATATGTCATCACAAGGCCTGACACCCCTGCACCGTGGGTCAACTACCTCGGCTCCCCCGAGTACGGTGCGATCGTTTCCAACAATGCTGCCGGCTACAGCTTTGTACAGTCCGGTGCAAACGGCAGAATCGCAAGATTCCGCTTCAATTCCATGATGGCTCTGCCGGGCAGATACATCTATCTGCGTGACGCTGAAAACGGCGACTACTGGTCTGCAACATGGCAGCCCGTGGGCAAGCCCATGGATTCCTACAAATCCGAGTGCCGCCACGGTACTGCTTACTCCATCATGACTTCCGAGTATGCAGGCATCAAGACCGAAACTACATATTATGTACCGGCTGGTCAGACCTATGAAGTATGGCGTATGAAGGTGACCAACAATGATTCCAAGGAAAGAAAGCTTTCCGCATTCGGCTTCATTGAATTCACCAATGACAACAACTATGAGCAGGATCAGGTCAACCTCCAGTACACCCTGTTCATCACACGCACAGAGCGTAAGGGCAACAAGATCCTCCAGCACATCAACGAAAATTCCGGTAAGTGGGCGGACGGCTCCAATCACAGAGAGCGTTTCTTCGGTGTGGCTGGTGCTGAAGTTGTCGATGGCTGCGGCAATCTGGACAAGTTCATCGGCTCTTACAGAACCTACTCCAACCCCATCATGGTGGAAGAGGGCAAGTGCGATGATTCCATGAACTTCAACTCCAACGCATGCGGTGCACTGCGTTCCGAGATCACACTCGCTCCGGGCGAAACCAAGGAGATCATCTACGTTCTGGGTCAGAAGAATGACGCAGAATCCGCTGAAATTCTGGCAGCATACGAGCAGGCTGGCAAGGTAGACGAGGAGCTGAATGCCCTCAAGTCCTACTGGCACGGCAAGCTGTCCAACTTCGAGGTGGAAACTCCCTCCGAGGAATTCAACAACATGATGAATGTATGGAATGCATACCAGTGCTTCATCACCTTCATCTGGTCAAGAGCTGCATCCTTTGTATACTGCGGTCTGCGTAACGGCTACGGCTACAGAGATACCGTACAGGATATTCAGGGTATCATCCATCTGGATCCTGAAATGGCAGCAGAGAAGATCCGCTTCATGCTGTCCGCACAGGTAAGCAACGGCGGCGGTCTGCCCCTCGTTAAGTTCAACCACAATGCAGGTCATGAGAACTGCCCCGATGAGCAGAATGAAAATAGTGCTTATGCAAAGGAAACCGGTCATCCGTCCTATCGTGCGGACGATGCACTGTGGCTGTTCCCGACCATTCTGAAGTACATCGGCGAAAGCGGCAACAAGGGCTTCCTCGATGAGGTCATCACCTATGCAGAAGAGGGCGGCGGCGAGGCTACCGTTTATGAGCATCTGAAGAATGCAATCCGCTTCTCCATGGAAAGACTCGGTGCAAACAACATGCCGGCAGGTCTGCATGCTGACTGGAATGACTGCCTGCGTATGGGTGCAAAGGGCGAATCCACATTCGTGGCATTCCAGCTCTACTACGCAATGAGCGTGATCCGTGACATGGCGAAGGACAAGAACGATACAGATTATATTGCATACATTGACGAGGTACAGGCAAAGCTCGGCGAAACACTGGAAAAGTGCTGGGATGAGGACAGATTCATCCGTGGCATCCGTGAGGACGGCGTGATCGTTGGTGCAAAGGCTGATCCTGAGGCGAATATGTGGCTGAATCCCCAGAGCTGGGCAGTCGTTTCCAGATTTGCAAGCGGCGAGCAGGCAGAGAAGGCAATGGACTCTGTTCATGAGCTGCTGAACACGCCCTATGGTGCAAAGCTGCTGGATCCGCCCTACAAGGAGCACTATTTTGACGGTGCACTGATGCACATTTTCAACGCAGATACCAAGGAAAACGGCGGTATCTTCTCCCAGTCACAGGGCTGGCTGATCCTTGCAGAGGGTCTGCTCGGTCATGGTGACAGAGCATTTGAATACTTCATGGAATCCGCACCGGCTGCGATGAATGACAAGGCAGAGATCCGTGTGCTCGAACCGTATGTACACGGTCAGTTCACCGAATCCAGACAGTCCCCGTTCGAGGGCAGATCCCATGTTCACTGGCTGACAGGTACCGCATCCACCGTTATGGTAGGCTGCACAGAGGGTATCTGCGGTATCCGTCCGGATGCTGACGGCATCACCATTGCACCGTCCATTCCGGCTGCATGGGACGGCTTCAAGATGAAGAAGAATTTCCGTGGCAAGATGCTGAACATTGATGTACAGAATCCGAATCACGTTCAGAGCGGTGTTGCATCCGTTACACTCAACGGCAAGGCTGTTGAGGGCGGTTATATCAAGGCTGCTGATCTCTGTGATGTGAATGAGATTGTGATCGTACTCGGCTGAATATCATCATGATACTGAAACCGCCTCCTGAATGGGGGCGGTCAGTCTGTCGAAAAATTCATTTTGTTTCTGCATTCGCAGAAAGGAAAGACAGAATGAGCGAACAGTAAGGGGGAGTTTTTTGCAAAAAACGCCCCCTCTCTTTCAAACAGTCCACCGGACTGTTTGTAAGATTCACCCCTGAAAAAAGCGACGGCATTAGGAGATTTCGCTCACTGCGGTGAGCGACAAGGGGCTTCGCCCCTTGACCCCACGACCTTTTTGAAAAAAGGTCGATCAAAAACTTTTGTCCCTGCCTTCGGATTCATAAGAGTGGTTCTTCGACAGACTGACCGCCTCCTGAATGGGGGGCGGTTTTGCTTATCAAAAAAGTCTTTTCTCCGGGGTTGGGACCCCAAAGACCGA
>JAFTQJ010000001.1 GCA_017462785.1 Oscillospiraceae bacterium
CGATTCCTTCCAGTATTTCTTCCAATTTCAGCTTTTTCAAACTTCTTCTCCCCCTGTTTATGCTCTTTCCTCTATTTTACCATACTTTTGCTTTTTGTGGAAGAGACAGTTCACAATTTTTTTACTAAAGAAATTGCCGTGATATAAGTTTCCAAAGGCATCAGCGGTGACGGGCTGTCAGGGACAAAGTCCTTTGGCGGGCGGGGCTGAACAGTACCTTCCATATGCAGCTCTTCCCAAAATCTGCATCAAAAAAATTTTTTTCAAAAAAATGAAAAAAATGCTTGACAAACAAATCAAAGTGTGCTATACTAATAGAGTCGTATTCTAAAGACAGCTGGTGGCTACGCCGTAAACCCAGCCGAGGAGTGCAAGCGGTAAGAATTACCCCCTCTCTTTGTGGTCTTTGGAGCACAAGGGGAGTTTTTTGTATTCCCGATACGATGTACAGCGAAAGCTGATATTTCAATCGGAGGTGAATGTAAATGCCGAGTGCAAAGGTTCTGGAATCCAAGAAGGCAAGAGTTGAAGAGCTGACCGAACTGCTGAAGAACAGCGTATCCTGCGTTCTCGTTGACTACAAGGGTATCACTGTAGCAGACGACACCAAGCTCCGCCGTGAGCTTCGTGAGGCTAACGTAAACTACTTCGTAGAGAAGAACTCAATGCTGAAGTTTGCGTTCCACAACATTGGTATGGAGTGCTTTGATGATGTACTGAATGGTACAACAGCAATCGCTATTTCCAATGATGACCAGACAGCACCTGCTCGTATTCTGGGCGAATTCGCTGAGAAGAACGAGAACTTCGTTCTGAAGGCAGGCTGCGTTGAGGGTGAGTACTTTGATTCTGCCAAGATCAAGGCTCTGTCCAAGATTCCGTCCAGAGATGTTCTGCTGGCACAGCTCGTTGGTTCCCTGCAGGGTCCGATTCAGAAGCTGGCTGCTCTTCTGCAGGCTGTTGTGGACAAGGATGGCGAGGCTGCATAAGCTCTTTGAGATTTGCAGCATAGACCGTATGGTAATGCAATGGCAGTGTGTTCTGCCCGTGATGCATGGACGTTACGCATGACAAAAAAATGATTTAAAAGGAGTTTATTATCATGGCATCTGAGAAGACAATGAAGTTTATTGAAGATATCAAGGCTCTCACAGTTCTGGAACTGGCTGAACTGGTTGAGGCTATTCAGGAAGAATTCGGCGTAACTGCAGCAGTAGCAGCAGCTCCGGCAGCAGGCGGTGCAGCAGCAGCAGCTGAGGAGAAGACTGAGTTCGACGTAGTGATGACATCCTTCGGCGATAAGAAGATGGGCGTTATCAAGGCTGTTAAGGACGTTCTGGGTCTGGGTCTGAAGGAAGCTAAGGAAGCTGTAGAGGGCGTTCCGAAGACTCTGAAGGAAGGCGTTTCCAAGGCTGAGGCTGAAGAGCTGAAGGCTAAGCTGGAAGAAGCTGGTGCAACAATCGAGCTGAAGTAAGTTTTACTTACTGCAAGAAGCGGAGGGGAGACCCTCCGCTTTTTTTATGTGAGAAACAGCTCTGCCAGATACAGCATGGCCACTCCGGGGATGCCCAGCAGTACGGAAACTGCCAGATTGAACCAGCAGAGTGTCGGCGTGAAGCCGATCACACCGCCGTACAGATGCAGCAGAACAAGGGACGCAAGACCGCTGGTGCCGCCGAGCAGAAAGGTGCGGATGCGTTTTTTTCTCCGGATGTAAAAGATGAGCAGGATCAGCAATGCTCCGATGTACAGCAGAAAATGACTATTTTCAATGATCCGTTCCATAGTGTTCTCCTTTGCATTATAATAATACTAATCCTCAAAACCCCAATAGATCATTGGGGTTTTGAGGGCGGCTGACTACGTCATCCGCTGATTTGAACGCAAAGCGTTCAAATCCCGTCTCATGCAATCCCTAACGCCGACTCCGTCGGCTAAACTCTGATAGACTTTGTCTATCAGAGTTAAAGGGATTAGTATAAAATATAAGCGATCGCCAGCAGGAGCTTGGGATCCGCACCATCCTTGTACAGTATGTACAGCAGTCCGAGCAGTGCCAGACGTTCCCCATCCCAGCCTTTCAGAAGTCCCTGCAATTCCTTGGGAAGTGCAAAACCGGACGGGGCAGGGGAGTGCGGCTGTTCCGGCATCTGCGGTTCGGGCTTGGGCAGCTCCGGCTTGGGAGGCTCCGGTATGTTCTGACGCATTCCGGCTCTCCGCTGCATTTCTCTTGAACGCCGGATGGCATCCTGACGCATGGCATTGCCGCCCTGCTGGGGATGATGTGGCATGATTTCACCGCCTTTATAGGAAGTTTTGCAGCATTCCGCTTTCCTTCAGGGTGTTCCAGATCGTCAGGAGCTTCAGCAGCTTTACTGCCCTGTCCACCTTTTCACGGCGTTCCGATTGCAGATGCGGACGCAGTGCCAGAAGCAGGGCAGTGTTGTCGTCCTGCTTCTGGCTGTCCTGCCAGAGTTCTCCGAGTTTGAGCAGCATCATCGGATCGAACGGCAGACCGCCGCCCGCATCACCGCTGCATTCCCCATCGGATGGAGGGGGCACATCCCCCGTTTCACTCCTGAGCATGTCGGCAAGCTCGGAAATCTGCTGCATGCTCTCCGGATCGGAGAGCAGCTCCTGCATTTTGCCAAGCATATCCTCCATTATTTTTTACCGCCGGAAAGCTTTTCATACAAAGCCTTTGCCTGCGGTGCACTCATGAGCTTCTCCACGATCTGCGGATTGCGGATCGCCTGCTGGAATTTCTGTGCATCCGCACCGCTCATGTTCCGGAGAGCACCGTCAAACTTTCCGGATTCCAGCTCACGCCGAAGCTGTTCGGGCGGCATGCCCAGTTTTTTGCTGACGACCTCCAGCAATCCGTTCAGATTCTGCGGACTGATTTGTGAATTTTTCGGTTCGTTCATAAAAAAACACCTTTCTTTCATCAAAACTGTATTGTATTTTTTTACAGTTTATGTTATAATGTAAAGGATTAGACATTGAAGGAGGAACCAAGAATGAAAATTGTAGTGATGTCCGATTCCCACGGTGTCCGTCAGACACTGGAGATGGTGATGAACAAGCAGCCGGATGCGGATCTGTACATCCACCTCGGTGACGGTGAACGTGAAGTCCACGCATTTCTGATGAGCCATCCTGAATACCAGGATAGATTCCGTTACCTCTGCGGCAACTGCGATTCCGGCTTTCTGGTCGATCCCACACTGGATAAATTCGTGATGACGCTTCCCTATGGTCACAAGATCTTTGCAGCACACGGTCATGCCTATCAGGTGAAATACGGCACCAACCGCATGCGTTTCGATGCACGGGAGGCAAATGCGGACATTGTTCTCTACGGACATACCCACATGCGTGAGTACAGATATGAGGATGGTGTGCACATCGTCAATCCCGGCAGTCTTGGTGCTCCCCGTGACGGCAAGCGTCCCGGCTTTGCACTGATCGACGTGTGTGAAAGCGGCGTATCCGTCAATCTCGTTGAGCTGACACGCTGACAGCACATCCACTATACTATATGCGGCACCATCGGAAAAGTTGCCGGTCTGGAGGTATTGATTCCATGCAACGAGCATTCCCCAGCGTTCTGGGACAAAAAACAAGCGAAAAATATCTGCTGGCGTTCGGGCTGGGCTTTCTGTCCCTGCTGATCGTTCTGCTGCCCCTCATGATCATGGATCAGGGGTATTTCATCTACTACGGAGATTTCGTTTCGCAGCAGCTCCCGTTCTATGAGCTTGCCAATGATGCAGTGCGAAGTGGTCAGTTCGGCTGGAACTGGTACACGGATCTCGGCGGCAGTCTGATCGGCTCCTATTCCTTCTACCTGTTCGGCAGTCCGTTTTTCTGGCTTTCCGCACTGCTCCCGAAGAGCTGGGTGCTCTATTCCATTCCGTGGCTCCTCTGTCTGAAGCATGGTATTGCCTCACTGACAGCATATGCCTATATCCGGTGGTTCGTGCAGAATAAAAACGCCGCAGTCATTGGCGGACTGCTGTACGCCTTTTCCGGCTTTCAGGTCTTTAACCTGTTCTTCAACCATTTTCAGGATGTGACAGCCCTCTTCCCCCTGATGCTCATTGCAATGGAGGAATTGGTGAACAACAACCGCCGTGGATGGTTTGCACTGATCGTGGCGGTCATGGCGATGAATAACTATTTCTTCTTCACCGGACAGGTCGTGTTCCTTGTGCTGTATTTCTTCATCCGCTGCAATTGCAGGGACTTTCATGTGAACATGAAAAAATTCCTTGCTCTTGCGATCGAAGCGGTGCTCGGTGTCTGCATTGCAGGCGTGGTGCTTCTGCCGTCCGTGCTGGCGGTCATGGGCAATTCCCGAGTATCCTCCGCACTTACCGGACAGAATATGCTCTTTTACAGCGACAAGACCAGAATCCTCCGGATCATCCAGAGCTTTTTCATGATCCCCGATGCCCCTGCAAGACCCAATCTCTTCTCCACGGACAACGGAAAATGGGCATCCATCGGCGGCTATCTGCCCCTCTTCTCCATGGCTGGCGTGATCGCCTTCATGGGTAAGAAAAAGAAGCACTGGGCAACCCTCCTGACATGGATCTGCATTCTCTGTGCCTTTGTGCCGTTCCTGAACAGTGCATTCTATATGTTCAACAGCTCCTACTATGCAAGATGGTACTATATGCCCATCCTCATCATGGCAATGATGACGGCACATGCCCTCGACGATCAGGAAATCAACTGGAAGCGTGGCATCTCTGCCTGTGCGGTGATGCTGGCAGTGTTCAGCGTGGTTTTCCTGCTGCCGACGGAAAGCGAGGAAGAGGTGATCTTCTTTGAATTTGCCAATATTCCGGCATATTTCTGCATCGTCATGGCAATGAGCGTGCTCTGCTGGGTCGGCTCCTACTATATCACCATGCTCCGTGCCCAGAAACGTCCCTTCCTGCAAAGAGCTGTGATGCTGACAGCGGCGGCATGCGTTGTCTGCACGGCAACGGTGGTCTATTTCGGAAAGTCCATCGGTGTCAATGCCGACAGCTACATTGAAGCCGGTATCCGTGGCGGCGAGCAGATCTCCATCTCCTATGATACGGACGAGGACGACTACTTCCGCATCGACATTTCGGAAAACTATGACAATTACCCCATGTTCTGGGGATTATCCAGCATGCGGACATTCCACAGCACGGTCAGCGTTTCCATCATGGAATTCTATGACAGCATCGGCATCACCCGTGATGTTGCTTCCCGTGCAGAACCCAAGCACTACACGCTCCGCAGCCTGTTCTCCGTCAAGTATTACTTTGAAAGGGTGGAGGACATTGACGAGGAGAAACCCTTTGATATGCCGGGATTCTCCTATTACAAAACTGAAAACGGCTTCAATATCTACAAAAATGACTATTTCATCCCAATGGGCTTCACCTATGACAGTTATGTGACAGAGGACATGCTCGAGGGCAGAACGGATACGACCCGTGAACGCCTCCTCATCCATTCACTCGTCCTGACACCGGAGCAGGCGGAAACCTATCAGGACATCATCCAGCCTGCGGATTCAGCCTCCTACACGCCCAGTGTGGATGCCTACCTTGCCTATTGTCAGGCACATGCAGCGGAGGCATGCAGGGATTTTTCGTATGATTCCTCGCACTTCTCCGGCAAAATCACGCTGGATACCCCCAGGCTTGTATTTTTCAGCGTACCCTATGACAAGGGCTGGACAGCAAAGGTCAACGGGCAGCCTGTGACAGTGGAAAACGTCAGCGGCGGATTCATGGCAGTCCGCTGTGAGGCAGGGGAGAACGAGATCGTATTCTCCTACGATACCCCCGGTCTGAAAGCAGGTGCACTGCTGACACTTGGCGGCGTTCTGCTGCTTGCAGCATATGCTGTATTGTCAAAGCCGCTGTTTGTTTCCAAGCACCGCCGTCATGTCCACAGCTACGACTACACCTCTGTCACCAGCATCCGTGCCGCAAGAGCGTATACACAGAGTCTGG
The DNA here is from genome assembly GCA_017462785.1 of Oscillospiraceae bacterium. Classification (GTDB taxonomy): domain Bacteria; phylum Bacillota; class Clostridia; order Oscillospirales; family Ruminococcaceae; genus UBA3855. The sequence goes on from JAFTQJ010000001.1 coordinate 6,006, forward strand.
TACAGCAGATGCAGCATACAGAAAGAAATGAAGAAAGAAAGGAAGATACAGATGGCACATCTGAATGAAACACAGCTTGACAGTACAGTTCTGTTTGACGGAAAGATCATCCGTGTCGAAAAAGATACCGTCCTTCTGGAGGACGGTACGCAGGCTTTCCGTGAGGTGGTACGCCACCCCGGAGGCGTGTGCATTCTCGCACTGACCGATGCACAGGAGGTGCTCTTTGTCAAGCAGTTCCGTTATCCGCATCGGGCGGTAACGATGGAGATCCCTGCCGGCAAACTCGAATACGGCGAGGATCCGGAAACCTGCGGCAAGCGTGAGCTGCTGGAGGAATGCGGCTGCACCGCAAAGGAATTCACCTACCTCGGCAAGCTCTTCCCCACGCCTGCCTACGATGCGGAGGTCATTTACATGTACCTTGCAAAGGGCTTGCAGTATGAGAACCAGCAACTCGACGAGGGTGAATTCCTCGACGTGGAACGGATCCCGCTGGAAGAGGCAGTGCAGATGGTGCTTGATGATCAGTACCCCGATGCCAAGACACAGGTGGCGATCCTGAAATATTTCGCCATGACAAAAAAATAAGGAACGGCAGCAACCGTTCCTGAACAGCAATGGAGTTAAGCTTCAGTTGTTTCTGTTGTTTCAGCAGCTTCCTGTGCAGCGGATTCCTGAGCCTCTACTTCAACAAGTGCAAGGTGCTTCTGGTAAGCGTCAAGAATGCTTTCCTCGATCAGCTTTCTTGCATCGGGAAGGATCGGGTGCACGATGTCCCTGAAAATGCCGTTTTCATCTTTTCTGCTGGGCATAGCGATGAAAAGGCGTTCATCACCCTGAACGATCTTGATATCATGCACAGCGAGCATGTGGTCCACAGTGATGGATACAACTGCACGCAGACGGCCTTCGGTGATGATCTTGCGGATTTTGATGTCTGTGATTTCCATGGTATGACCTCCTTGTGATGTTCTGTCATTCATACAAATTTGCTTGTGCATGGATAGTATGGCAGAAAACGGGCAACTTATTCATGCAGGACGCTGAAGCAGAAATGCATGACAACAGCATATAATTAGTATAATGCTTATATATGTAAATAATAAGAAGAAATTAGGTGTATTTTATGAATAAAACAGTTCTGGAAGGAAAGCAGCATATTCACTTCATTGGAATCGGCGGAAGCGGCATGTATCCGCTTGCTCAGATCCTCCATGCAAAGGGGTATTACCTCACCGGTTCCGACAATAATGAAACAGATACGCTTCAGGCAGTGCGGAATATGGGAATTCCGGTCATGCTGGGACAGTGTGCGGAAAACATCGAGGGTGCGGATCTGATCGTGCACACCGCAGCGATCATGGCGGATAACCCCGAGCTGATCGCCGCAAGAGCCTCCGGCGTTCCGGTACTTGAACGCAGTGAGCTGCTCGGCATCGTCAGCAGCTGGTACAGTGATGCAGTCTGCGTATCCGGTACGCACGGCAAGACCACAACGACCTCCATGCTCGCACAGATCCTCCATACCGCAAAGGTCGATCTCTCCGCATTCATCGGCGGCAAGCTTCCCTGCATCGGCGGCAGCGGATGCTCCGGTACAAGTGATATTTTCGTATGCGAAGCCTGCGAATTCGTGGATACCTTCCTGAAGCTCTATCCCGATACCGCTGTGATCCTGAACATTGATGCGGATCATCTCGATTATTTCAAGACTGTGGACAATATCATCCGTTCATTCCATAAATTCTCCGAGCTGACCACGAAGCGGATCATTTTCAACGGTGACTGTGCCAATACCCGAAAGGCTGTGGAGGGCATCACCGGCAAGGAGCTGATCTCCTTCGGCTATGGCGAGGAGAATGACTACCGTGCTGTGGATGTGGAGATCCTCAGCGGTTCCTCCATGGCATATACCGTGCTCAAAAACGGCGAAGTGATGGGAAGAATCACTTTGCAGGTGCCCGGCGAGCACAATGTCCTCAACTCCCTTGCAGCGGCTGCCGCATGCGACCGCCTCGGCATTTCCTTTGAAGCGATCACGCAGGGACTTGCGGAATTCCGTGGTGCCGGCAGAAGATTCGAGGTGCTCGGTCAGGTGAAGGGCGTGACCATCGCCGATGACTATGCACACCATCCCACGGAGCTGACTGCGACCCTGAAGGCAGCCAAAAACATGCCCTATAAGCGTGTCTGGGCAGTATTCCAGCCGTTCACCTTTTCGAGAACCGCACAGCATCTGGAGGAATTTGCGGAATCCCTGAGCATTGCGGATGTTCCCGTGCTGACTGACATCATGGGTTCCCGTGAGAAGAACACTTACAACATCTTCACACGCCACCTTGCAGAAAAGATGGAGAACTGTGTCTGGTTCCCGCAGGATGAGGCGGCAGAGTACACGGATGAACGCAAGTACAGCAATTTTGACAGTGTGTGCAATTATGTCTGCGAGCATGTGCAGGAGGGAGATCTGGTGCTGACGATGGGCTGCGGCGACGTGTATAAGGTCGCCAAGATGATCCTGAAGCGGCTGCATGAAGAGGAGTAGTACTATGGGAACACAGAGAGCTGATGAAATTCTGGAATTCATCAAGGAATTCATCCATGAGGAGAATATGGCTCCGTCCGTCCGTGAGATCTGTGACGGCGTGGGCATCCGTTCCACTTCGACGGTGCATCGTTATCTGCACAAGCTCGAAGAGGAGGGCAGGATCCACATGGCGGACGGCAAGAACCGTGCCATCGTGGTGACGGATGACAGCATGGACAAAAATGACGGCATTCCGCTTGTCGGCACAGTTGCCGCAGGCGTACCGATCACAGCGATCGAAAACATCACGGATTACATCGCATTTGAGCCGCTGAAAAACTATGAGAATCAGCTGTTTGCCCTGCGTGTCCGTGGCGAGAGCATGATCAACGCCGGTATTTTTGACGGTGACATCGTGATCGTGGAGCAGACGAACTACGCCGAAAACGGCGAGATCGTCGTGGCAATGGTCGATCACAGCGAAGCAACGGTCAAGACCTTCTACAAGGAGGATGGACATTACCGTTTGCAGCCGGAAAATGATTTCATGGAGCCGATCATCGTCCGTGAAGTCGAGATCCTCGGAAAAGTTGTTTCCCTGATCCGGTATTTCTGATATTATTTCGGCAATTCAACACGATAACGGATTCAAAAGGCGGCAGCCTTTGCCGGAGCCGGTGCGGAGCACCGGCATATACTCCCCCTCCCCTCGGGGAGGGGGCAGGGGGTGGGGGCATCTGAAGAGTGCCGTTTCGAGATAAAATGTCTGTTTTAGCAGCCGGATTGATGAAATAGAAAAAAGCTTCGGACATCCGGAGCTGTACATAAAGAAAGGATTTTAATTATGCTGAACAAGGTAAAAGTAGTGATTTGCGGTAAGGAATATGTCATGCAGACTGCGGAGGCACCGAATTATGTATACGGTCTTGCAAGAACACTGGAAGGACGCATCAACGATATGACCGATTCTCTGGGCGTTTCCCAGTATCAGGCAGCCATCATGACCGCACTTTCCACACTCGATGACCTCAACAAGGCAAATGCCCGTCTTGACCGCATCTGCGACCAGAGCAAGGAATATGTGGACGATGCAGGCAGAGCAAGAATTGAGCGTGATGCAGCGATCAAGGAGATCGAGGTACTGCGTTCCAAGGTCGCACAGCTCGAAAACTCCCTGAAGCTCAAGAAGCTCAAGGATACGATTTAACAGATGTCCGCATTGATGAAGCAGCCGGAGATCCTCGCACCTGCCGGAAATATGGAGTCGCTCATTGCAGCACTCCGATGCGGTGCGGATGCGGTCTATGTCGGCGGTATGGCGTATTCTGCCAGAAGCAGTGCAGCGAATTTTGAACTTCCCCAGCTTGCAAAGGCGGCTCGGATGTGTCACATTTACGGTGCAAAGCTCTATCTTGCAGTGAACACGCTCCTGACGGATCGGGAGTTTTCCGGCTTCCGGAATTTTATCCATGAGGCGGCATGCTGCGGCGTGGATGCCTGCATTGTGCAGGATCTCGGCGTACTTCGCATCATCCGGCAGATGCTGCCGGAAATGCCCCTCCATGCCTCCACCCAGATGAGCATCCACACCCCCGAGGGGGCGTTGCAGGCTCAGGAGCTGGGATGCAGCCGTGTGGTTGCTGCCCGTGAAATGTCCGCCTCCGATCTGGAGGCATTGTGCAGACTCCCGCTGGAAGTGGAGGTGTTCGTGCACGGTGCGATGTGCATGTCCGTTTCCGGACAGTGCAGCTTTTCTGCGATCGTCGGCGGCAGAAGTGCCAATCGTGGCAGATGTGCACAGGCATGCCGCCTGCCGTGGCAGACACCTGCCGGAAAGAATCCGGCGGCTCTTTCGCTCAAGGATCTCTCGCTTGTGCAGCATGTGCAGAAACTGTGTGAGATCGGCGTTTCCTCCTTCAAGATCGAGGGCAGGATGAAGCGGCCGGAATATGTTGCCGCCGCCGTTACTGCCCTGAGAGCTGCTCTGGACGGTCAGCGTCCGGATCTGGAAACCCTGCAGGCGGTCTTTGCAAGAAGCGGTTTCACGGATGGTTATTTTACCGGAAAGCGGCAGGATATGTTTGGTTTCCGCCGCAAGGAGGATGTCACCGCCGCCCAGAAAGTGCTGCAAGGTTTGCAGAATACATATCAGAAACCTCGGAAATGCGAGGATATTTCCTTTGCGATGACGCTTTGTCAGGATCAGCCGGCAAAGCTGACTGCATCGGACACCTGCGGCAGCACCGTGACAGTCGAGGGGGATTATCCCATGACTGCACAGAAATCTCCGCTTGAAGTGCAGGTGCTGCAAAAGCATATGCAAAAGCTCGGTGATACGATTTTCAGCGGCTGCGAGGTCACGCTTGCAAACGAAGGACAGCTCACATTGTCCGCTGCCCAGTGCAACGCCATGCGGCGTGAGGCAGTCACGGCTCTGTATGCTGCCCGTGCGGAGAAAAATCACCCGAAATATACTGTGACAGGGGAGGTGCACCTTCCCGATGATCAATACCGTGCACCCGAAAAGCAGCCCATTTGCCGGCTTCATGTCCGGACGCAGCAGCAGCTTGCGGCTGCACTGGAAACGGGGCATATCGTCTGCATACCGCCTGCACTTGCGGATCAGTGCAGACCTGAAATGTCGATCTGGCTCGAAGCTCCACGCATCATTGCGGACGAGAAAGCCTATATCCACCGGCTCCGTGAGCTGAAGCAGCGTGGGTTTGCACATCTGCTCTGCCACAATGCAGCGGATCTCCGCATCGGTGCGGAGCTTGGCTATCTCCTGCACGGCGGCTATGGTCTGAACTGCTCCAACCGCATGACGGCACGCACACTGCTGGAGCTTGGCACACTCGATGTGACAGGTTCATACGAGCTGCGTTTGCAGCAGCTGGCTGCACTCGGACAGATCCTCCCATGCGGTGCGTTCATCTACGGCAGACTGCCGATGATGCTCCTCCGTCTTTGCCCGATCCGGTCGCAGGACGGCTGCCGGAAGCAGGGATGCTTCCTGAAAGACCGCACGGGGCAGAAATTCCCGCTGGTGTGCAGCGGTGAATATACGGAGCTGTGCAATGCAAAGCTCCTCTGGCTTGCGGACAAGCAGAGATTGCTGCATTATCTGGATTTCTGGGATTTCTACTTCACGCAGGAATCCCTCTTACAGATGCGTCAGGTACTGCGTGCCTACGAGCACGGCAGTCAGGAGATCCCGTCCGACCGCACAAACGGACTGTATTTCAAAGGAGGACTTTCATGACGCTGTATTTCAAAAAACTGCGTGAAAATGCGATTCTCCCCGAACGTGCAACGCCGTACAGTGCCGGTCTGGATCTCTGTGCATGTCTGGAGGCACCGCTGGAAATTCCAGCAGGATCGACCGTCATGGTACCGACCGGACTTGCCGTGCAGCCCTCGGATATGGATACCGCCCTGCTGGTCTATCCACGCTCCGGACTTGCCTCCAAATTCGGCATCACACTTGCAAACGCAGTCGGGGTCGTGGACAGTGATTATCGTGGGGAACTCTATGTTCCGCTGCATAACATCAGTGCGGAGCCTTTTTTAGCGGAACACGGTATGCGGATCGCACAGCTGGTGGTGACACCGGTGCTGTTTCCGGAAACAAAACTGACAGAAATGCTGGACGAAACCGATCGGGGAACGAATGGTTTCGGTTCCAGCGGAATACAATAATTCCTTTCCGCAGCACGGCAGCTTGCTGTGTTCCTGTCGGAAATGGTCGAATGATTGAGAAAAAAGGAGTCTGAATCATGAAAAAATCAATGCTGTTGCTGACAATGCTGTTTGTTGCTGTTTTTCTTGGCAGTCTGATCGCAGAAATGGCTTGCGATCATGCCAATCTGACTTGGCTGAGCAGGACATATCATTTTGGCATCTCCACATTTGACCTTGATCTGAAGATCATCGTGCTGACACTCGGCTGTCAGTTTCAGGTCAATGTTGCCCAGATCCTGCTGGCAGTTGCGGCGGTCATTTCCTATCCCCGTCTGTCTGCCTCCTTCTTTGCAGAGTAAGAGCTTCACAGATACAGCAATTTCCACGGAAATTTTCTTTCTGGGACTGAAAAATTGTGTTTTGTGGAAAAATTCAAAAAACTCTTGTTTCTTGTCGGAATTAGTGGTATAATAGATGATGTATTGCTGCATCCGGCAGCATAGCGGAGAATGTATAAAGGAGTACATGCATGTTTACAAAGGATATTGGTATCGACCTCGGTACCGCAAATACATTGGTATATATGCGGGGAAAGGGGATTATTTTGCGTGAGCCTTCCGTTGTGGCAGTGAACACCAGAACGGAAAAAGCACGATATGTGGGTAAGGATGCAAAGCAGGTCATCGGCAGAACTCCCGGTTCGATCGTTGCAGTCCGTCCGCTGAAGGAAGGCGTAATTGCCGATTTTGACCTGACCATCACCATGCTTCAGGAATTCATCCATAAGGCACTCAAAGGAACGGTATTCACCCGTGCAAGAGTCATCATCTGTATTCCCTCCGGTGTAACGGCAGTAGAACGCCGTGCGGTAAAGGAAGCAACGGAAAAGGCTGGTGCACGCCATGTTTCCGTCATCGAAGAACCGATGGCTTCTGCGATCGGTGCCGGACTTCCCACAACGGAGCCTTCCGGCAGCATGATCGTGGACGTGGGCGGCGGTACGAGTGAGGTCGCTGTGATCTCCCTCGGCGGCATCGTGGCTTCCCGTTCCGTCCGCTGTGCAGGCGATGCACTTGATGCGGCGATCATCGGTTATATCAAGAAGAAATACAATCTCCTCATCGGTGAAAGAACGGCGGAGAATATCAAGCTGACCATCGGCTCTGCATTCCCCAGTGAAAACGAGGAATCCATGGAGATCAAGGGCAGAAACCTCCTCAACGGTCTGCCGGAAAACATCATGGTGACTTCACAGGAGATCCGTGATGCAATGGTTGAGCCGCTTTCCCGCATCATTGATGCGATCAAATCCACACTGGAGGAAACACCGCCCGAGCTTGCGGCGGACATCATCGATCAGGGCATCACGCTTGCCGGCGGCGGAGCACTGCTGCGTGGTCTGGACAAGCTCATCAACCGTGAAACCGGTATTCCGGTGTACATTGCGGAGTTCCCGCTGGACTGTGTTGCAGAGGGTGCCGGCAAGGTGCTTGAAAACATGGACAAGTATCAGGATACACTGATCGAGTATATGAAATATTACGAGAAATGACAGAAAAGCGGCGGACGACAGAGCGTGAAGGCACCCCGTCAGGGTGCAGCGATTGTCCGCTGCTTCGGTTCTGTTCAGTCATTTGATGGAAAGGAGGCGGAAAATGGGCAATTTTTTCAAAACCACCAAATGCAAGATCATTCTGTTCATTCTCGCCCTGCTCGTTGGTGTCATGATCTATGCCGTGTCACAGGGCGGCTATACCATCAGCAGCATCGGCGTATTCAATGCCCTGATCTCGCCGTTCCAGCATGCATCCAACGCCATTTCGGAGCGTGTGGAGCATGTGCTGGATATGTACAGCAATGCACAGTCCTATTACGATGAAAACCAGACCCTGAAACAGGAGATTTCCGATCTGCATGCACAGCTTGCGGATTATGAAGCCGCCAAGGAGGAGCTTGCAGAATTGCAGGAATTCATGGGCATCAAGGAAGAAAATCCGGATTTCGCACTGACTTCTCCGTTCGATGTGGTCGGCTATGTGGCGAATGACCCCTACCGGACGTTCATCATTGACGGCGGTTCGGAGGACGGCGTTTCCCTCTATGATCCCGTCATGACCGCACAGGGCATGGTCGGCATGGTCACAGAGCTTGGCACGGAAACAGCAACCGTGTCCACCATCCTCTCACCCGATGTGTACATCGCTGCACTCAGCAGCAAGACAAGGGAAAAGGGCATCGTGACCGGTAATATTTCCATGCTGCTGGATGGCTGCTGCAAGATGGAATATCTGGAAAAGGAAACCGGACTGCAAAAGGATCATGTCATCCTGACAAGCGGAGAAAACGGCTATTTTCCAAGAGGCTGCGTGATCGGCTTTGTACAGGAAACCGGACTGGAGGCAACGGGACTGAGTGCCTATGCCAAGATCAGACCGGCGGTGGATCTGGCAAATCTGACCAAGGTGGTCGTGATCACGGATTTCAGCGGAAAGGAAGGGCAACATGAGAAGGAGCAGCATTAAGCAGGAACAGCGGAAATATATGCTTCTGCAAACGGTGCAGTGGATCGTCTTTGGTCTGCTGATACTGGCAGCCTTTGTTCTGTCCACAGCGGGCAGCCACCTCAAGCCCCTCCTGCTTCTGTCCCTTGCCCTGTGCATCTCTTCGCATACGGGCGAGATTCAGGCAACGGCAGTCGGCATGGTCTGCGGCTTCCTGACGGACATTGCGTCCGGCAAGCTGCTCGGCTATAATGCAGTCCTGTTTGTGGTGTTCTGCGTTGCAGTATCACTTCTGTATAACTATATCCTGCGTCAGAAAATGCTGAACATCGTCATTCTGACCGCTGTCAGCGTCCTGATACAGGGGTATCTGGATTATTTGTTTTACTATGCCATCTGGGGACATGAGGATGTCTGGCTGATCTATACGAATATCATCCTTCCGGCAAGCATCCTGACGCTGCTGTCATCGTTCTGTCTGTACTATCCGGTGAAGTGGATCGCAGACAAATGCGGCAGCCGCCGTGAGCAGGAGCTGGAGGAAACCAGAATGTCAGCCTATTATGATTATTGATCCGCTTCGGCGGATCTCTCCGGAATGAGGAGCTGAACAAATGAGAAGAGTTTCTGAATATGTGAAAATGTCGCTTGCAGTTCTGATGGTGCTTGCAACGACGATTTTCTGTGCAATGCGGCTGCTGAAGGTGCAGGTCGTGGAATCGGAATCCTACAACCGGAAGGAAGCCGTCATCACCCAGTACTCCCAGAAGATCGAATCCACACGGGGAGAGATCGTGGATGCACAGGGGACGACCATCATCAGCAATCATGTCAGCTATGCAGCGGCAATTGATGAGAAGAATTTCCCTTCCTCCAATCGGGAGGGGAATGCTGTGATCCTCCAGCTTCTGGAGATCCTGCTGGAAGAGGGCGTGGAATGGACGGATACTCTTCCGATCACGGATGCCGCCCCCTATGAATTCGATCCGGAAAGCAGTGCATCCGAGATCACAGCAATGAAAAAGAGCATCGGTGTCAATGACTATGCGACGGCTCAGAACTGCATTGATGTCCTCATCAAGGACTATGAGATCTCTGCCGAATACACCCCCCAGCAGCAGAGGATGATCGCAGGCATCCGCTACACCATGCTCGACCATGATTTTTCAATGAGCAACCGCTTCAAGGTCGCAGAGAGCCTGCCCATGAAGCTGGTTTCCAGACTTTCGGAAATGTCCTGCCGCCTCAGCGGTGTCACTGTTGTGCAGCAGGCGGAGCGTGTGGTCGAGGTCGGTGATGTGATCCCGCATGAGATCGGCACAGTGGGTCCTATTTTTGCGGAAAATGCGGATGAATACCTTGCACTCGGCTATGACCTTGATGCGACTGTCGGCATCAGCGGCATTGAAAAGGCGATGGAAACCGAGCTGCAGGGCAGGGACGGCGTGCGAACCATCACGTTTCAGGATGGTGCAGCTGTTTCCGACGAGATCACCAAGGAGATGGTAGCAGGCAATACGGTCATGCTCACTGTGAACGGAGAGTTCCAGCGTGGCTTGCAGACGATCCTTGAGGATTTCATTGCCAATTTCCACAATATCAACGAAAAGCCGGAATTAAGCGGAAATGATGTCACCAGCGGTGCGATCGTTGTCCTCGATGCCAAGACCGGTGCGATCCTCGGCGAAGCTACCTGCCCGACCTATGATCTGACGGAGTATTCCGAGCTGTATGATGAACTGCTCCATGCCAAGGCAAATCCGCTGTTCAACCGTGCAACACAGGGTCTGTACCGTCCCGGTTCCACCTTCAAGACCATCACAGCAACAGCGGGTCTGAACGAGGGCGTCATCAACGGCGGTACTTCCTATCTTTGTCAGCGGGATTATTACTTTATTGATACTCCTTATCAGTGTACCGGCTACCATAATTATATTTCCGTTGCCCCTGCACTGAAGGTTTCCTGCAATGCCTTTTTCTACGATCTTTCAAGAAATCTGACCATTGACCGCATTGCGGAATATGCCTCCTACTATGGCATCGGTCAGAACACCGGCATTGAAACCAGGGATTCCGCCGGCTATATGGCGACTCCTGAAAAGTACCACGAACTGGGAATGCAGTGGACGGTCGGTCAGGTACTGCAGGCGGGTATCGGTAACGGCGAAACCATGGTGACACCCCTCCAGCTTGCAGTCGTTGCCAATACCATCGCAAACGAGGGCGTGAGATATGAGCCGTATCTGGTGGACAGCATCTGGGACTACAATATGGAGGAGTGTCTGGATAAGACAGAGCCGACCATTGCGGAAACCATCGAGCTGAATTATGGCTATGTTTACAGCTATATTGAGGAGGGTATGATCGCCGCTTCCACAAATAACATGCCGGCAAAGTACTCTCTGGCAAATCTTGGTTATCCCGTTGCGATCAAGACCGGTACGCCCCAGCAGGACAGCCGTGAGCAGGATTCCGTGTTCATCGGTTATGCCCCTGCAAATGATCCGCAGATCGCTTTCGCAGGCATCATCGAGGGCGGTGAATACTCCAAATATATGATCCGTGACATTCTCAAGCTCTATGAGGAGATCTACGGAATGCACTGATGATGCAGATTCCGCCGCAGACAGGAAAAAGATTCGTGAAAATCAATAATTTTGCGGCGTTAAAATGCAGTAGTTTTCACAATTTTCTGATTTTTCGGGATTAAAAAATTGACAAAATCCGTATTTGTGATATAATAATAAGTAGGCATGTTGTACAAATTTTTGATATGTTGAACTGCCGCATGAAAGGCAGGTTGGGGAGGAGTTCCGCTGAACTCCGGAAAGGAGAATCATACATGGCAAAAAATCCAAAGCTGATTGCAGTAACATCCGGTAAGGGTGGTACGGGAAAGTCTACCATTTGTTATGGTCTTGGCTACACACTGGCAAAACAGGGGCATCGTACCCTGATCATCGAGCTGGACTTCGGTCTCCGCTGTCTGGACATCATGTTCGGCATGTCCGGCAATGTGGAATACGACCTCGGTGATGTGCTGAAAGGCAAAAAAGAGATCCTCGATGCAGTTGCACATGTGCCCACTGCAAGCAATCTGAACATTCTCTGTGCCCCGAAGGATCCGTTCATGAAGGTAACAGCAGAAGAGGTGGTTGATATCTGCCGCCGCATCAGAAAGTATTTTGACTTCATCATCATCGACACCGGTGCCGGCATCAGTTCCCACGTTTTCGACATCGTGGAGCAGGCAAACCTGATTCTCGTTGTCACCACACCGGATCCGATCTGTATCCGTGATGCAACGATGATGTCCGATGAATTCTACAGACGTGGCAACAAGCGTCAGCGTCTGATCGTCAACAAGCTGACCAAGAAGAATATTTCCAGCAAGCTGATCCAGAATCTGGATGAGATCATTGATACTGTCGGCATTCAGCTGCTCGGTGTCATTCCGGAGGATTTTGCACTGATGGAAGCAACCGGAAAGGGAACACCCATTCCGACCAATGCACCCGCACTCTTTGCGTTCGATGCGATTTCCAAGCGGCTGAACGGCGAACAGATGCCGCTTGTAATCAAATAAATGACCTACTAAAAAGTGCCGCACAGCGGCGGAAAGGGATGAGAAACATGACAATAGCCTTAATCGCTCATGATGCAAAAAAAGAACTGATGGTGCAGTTCTGCATTGCTTACTGCGGCATTCTGTCCAGATACAATCTTTGTGCGACCGGCACGACCGGCAAGCTGGTCAGTGAAGCGACCGGTCTGACGATCCAGAAATATATGAGTGGTTCACAGGGCGGCGGTCAGCAGATCGGTGCGAAGATCTCCTGCAATGAGATCGATGTGCTGCTGTTCTTCCGTGATCCGATCACAGCAAAGGATTCTGAAAACGCAGATATGGATCTACTGCGTCGCTGTGATGTACATAATGTGCCCGTTGCGACCAATATTGCAACCGGCGAAGCACTGATCATGGCACTTGAGAGAGGCGATCTCGACTGGCGTGAGATCGGAAATCCGACTATCTGATTATTTTGCAAATTCTCAGTCTGCTGCAATTGTACTTTCGGTTTGCTGTCCGATGGGGGAGCAGGAGGGATCAGTTTCAGCAGACTTTTATTTTTGGAGGTATCTATGGCAAATATCAAACGACCCAATGGAACAGAGGACATTCTGCCGTCCGTCAGCCGTGACTGGCAGAATCTCGAACGCATGCTCAGGGAGATCGCTGATGTATACGGCTTCCGTGAGATCCGTGTGCCCACTTTTGAACAGACGGATCTGTTCTGCCGCAGCGTTGGTGAAACTACGGACGTTGTGCAGAAGGAAATGTACACCGTTTCTGCAAAGGAATCCAAGTTCACACTGCGTCCCGAGGGCACAGCCGGCACGATCCGTGCAATGCTCCAGAACGGACTCCTGAATGAAGCACTGCCCCAGCGTGTATACTATATCCTGTCCTGCTTCCGTCATGAGCGTCCGCAGGCTGGCAGACTCCGTGAATTCCACCAGTTCGGTGTGGAAATGGCTGGTTCTCCGCATGCATCCGCTGACGCAGAGGTCATCAGCCTTGCAAAGCAGATCATTGATATGGTGGGCATCAAGGGCATTGAGCTGTATATCAATTCCATCGGCTGTCCGACCTGCCGCAAGGCTTACCACAAGGCTCTGCAGGAATACTTTGCAGCCTCCAAGGATCAGCTCTGTGAAACCTGCCTGTCCCGTCTGGAAAAGAATCCGATGCGTATTCTGGACTGCAAAAGCCCCATCTGCGGCGAAATTGCAAAGGATGCTCCCGTGATTCTGGACTACCTCTGCGACGAGTGCAGCACACATTTTGCACAGCTCAAGAAGCATCTGGAAATGCTGAAGATCGAATACAAGGTCAATCCGAAGATCGTCCGTGGTCTGGACTATTACACCAAGACCGTATTTGAATTTGTCACCACTGACATCGGTGCACAGGGTACTGTCTGCGGCGGCGGCAGATATGACGGTCTGATCGGTCAGCTCGGCGGTCCCGAAACACCGGCTCTCGGCTTCGGCATGGGTCTGGAGCGTCTGCTGCTGACACTGCGGAATCAGGGCGTGACCCTCTCCGAAGAGGATACCTGCGACATCTACCTCGCTCCGATGGGTGAGGCGGCAGCGGACAAGGCATTTGAGCTGACAGCGGCTCTTCGTCAGGAGGGCATTGCTGCACAGACCGATGTCATGGGCAGAAGCCTCCGTGCACAGATGAAGTATGCGGACAAGATGAATGCAAAGTTCACCATCGTCATCGGTGACAATGAAATTGCGGACGGTCTTGCTGACATCAAGAATATGAAAACAGGCGAAAAAACCAGAATCGCACTGACTGATACATTTGCAGAGAATTTCTCCACACTCCTGCTTGATTCCCTCTTTGCAGGAGAGGACACAGAATCGCTGCTCGGATAATAAGGAGGAAGAATTATGGTTGAATCTATGGGAAATCTTCGCCGCACACATGGCTGCGGTGAGGTCACAGAGCCGGGAATGCAGGTCACTGTCGGCGGCTTTGTACAGTATATGAGAAACAAGAACAAGGTCATCTTCATCGTTCTGCGTGACAGAAGCGGTGAGGTGCAGCTGGTGTTCAATGACGAAACCGACCGCACGATCTTTGAAAAGGCAGCATCCGTCAAGAATGAATATGTCCTCATGGTCAAGGGTACTGCTGTGAAGCGTCAGGATGTCAACCCGAACATGAAAACCGGCATGATCGAGATCGTTGCCGAGGATCTGCGGATCCTCTCTAAGGCAGAGCCGCTGCCCTTCGTCATCAGCGACGAAACGAATGTCAATGAGGAGCTGCGTCTGCAATACCGCTACCTCGACCTGAGAAGAACACCCCTCCAGCAGAATCTCATCATGCGTCACAAGATCGCAAAGTGTGCAAGAGAGTACTACTATGCAAACGATTTCATTGAGATCGAAACACCCATGATGATGAAGTCCACCCCCGAGGGTGCAAGAGATTATCTGATCCCGTCCCGTGTGCACAACGGCAAGTTCTACGCTCTGCCCCAGTCCCCCCAGATCTACAAGCAGCTGCTGATGGTTGCCGGCATGGAGCGTTACATCCAGATCGCAAGATGCTTCCGTGACGAGGATCTCCGTGCAGACCGTCAGCCGGAATTCACCCAGATCGACCTTGAAATGTCCTATGTGGATGTGGAGGACATTCTGGAGCTGACAGAGGGCTTCATTGCAAAGCTCCTTTCCGACGTGCTCGGTCAGGAAATGACACTGCCCCTGCCCCGCCTTTCCTATGCGGAGGCAATGAGCCGCTACGGTTCCGACAAGCCGGATACCCGTTTCGGCATGGAGATCTGCGATATTTCTGAGCTTGTGAAGGACTGCGGCTTCGGCGTATTCTCCGGTGCAGTACAGTCCGGCGGCAGTGTCCGCTGCATCGTGGCAAAGGATGCAGCAAAGGTGCTGACCCGTAAGGAAATTGATAAGCTGACAGAAATGGTGCGTGGCATCGGTGCAAAGGGTCTTGCTTTCATCCGCTGGGCGGACGAAGCTCCCACCTGTGCATTCTCCAAGTTCTTCAGTGAAGAGGAAATGCAGAATATCCTGAATACTATCGGCTGTGAAAAGGGTGACGTTGCCCTGTTCATCGCTGACAAAAACAGCGTGACACTGCCCGTTCTGGGTGCCCTGCGTCTGCATGTGGCAAAGAAGCTCGACATCATTCCGGAGGACAAGCTGAATTTCCTGTGGATCACACAGTTCCCGTTCTTCGAGTGGGATGAGGATTCCCAGACTTGGCTGGCAATGCACCATCCGTTCACGATGCCGGAGGACGAATGCCTGCCGTTCCTCGAATCCGATCCGGGCAAGGTAACTGCAAAGGCGTACGACCTCGTTCTGAACGGCGTAGAGCTTTGTTCCGGTTCCATGAGAATCACCGACTTCGAGCTGCAGCAGAAGATGTTCCGTGCACTTGGTCTGACCGATGAAGAGATCGAAGCGAAGTTCGGCTTCCTCGTAGAAGCATACCACTACGGTGCACCGCCCCACGGCGGTCTGGGCATTGGTCTGGACAGACTCGCAATGGTTCTGTGCAAGGCAGAGAGCCTGCGTGACGTTGTGGCATTCCCGAAGGTAAAGGATGCTTCCGAGATCATGAGTGCATGCCCGTCCGTTGTCGAGAAGGAAAACCTCGATGTGCTGGGTATTGCAGTGATCGAAAAGGAAGAAAAGTCCGAATAAAATATGAAAAATCACTTCCTGCGGATGCGTGGGAAGTGATTTTTAAATGGGAGGAACATATGGAACGGGAAAATACCTTTGAAATATTTCTGCCGATTTCGATTCTGACAGAAGGCTATCCGCCGCATCGCACTGCGGATGGGGAAATTGGTGTCAATCCGGTGCTCGTGAAGATTCTGGAACTGCTTGGTGTGGATATGGACATTCAGGAATTGGATCGTTTCTTTATTGAGGATGTGCCGCCTGGCGAAGGAGATATTTATGTATATCACGGAAACGATGCCCAGATTGCTGCATTTGACCTCTATAATGATGCGTGTGACGAAATCGACATGGTTCTGTTCGGGGCTTGTTGTACTGCGGAACATCGGGATGCTCTGCAAGCATTGTTCTGCGAGCTGAATCAGCAGGTGATGAACAAATATCCGATGTGGAAACCGTGGTATGGAAACTGTCAGAAACTCAGATTCATGCTGCCGGTGATCGCAGGAGAATCGACATATACTTCTGAGAATGGCACATATACTCAGAAGATCATACACTGCAAATAAATTTTCCCCCGATTTCTTGTTGAAATCGGGGGTTCCTTTTCATACTTTCACAGCAGCTGCGGATCATTCCGCCATTTCCGTGAACTGCAAAACCTCATCACGGAAGAGGGGAGTGCTGAAATAACGCTCCGCTGTATCCGGCAGAACCGTCACGACCGTTTTGCCCTTGCCGAGCTTCTTTGCCAGTGCAATGGCAGCCGCTACATTTGTACCAGCGGAAATGCCGCACATCAGTCCTTCCTTGCGTGCCAGTGCACGGGAGGTGTGGATCGCCTCCTTGTCGGTGACAATGTAAATGTCGCTGTAAATCTCCGTATTCAGATTTGCCGGAATCAGACCGTCACCAATGCCCATCTGCAAATGTGTACCGATGTTGCCGCCGGACAGAATCGCCGCATTTTCCGGCTCCACTGCCCAGATCTCGATCTCCGGATTTGCCTCACGCAGTACCTCACCGATGCCCGTGATCGTGCCGCCCGTGCCGATGCCTGCACAGAATCCATGGATCGGGCCATCCACCTGCTCAAGGATCTCCCTGCCGGTATGCAGGCGATGTACTTCCGGATTTGCCGGATTTTCAAACTGCTGGGGAATGAAGATGTTCGGATCCTTTTCACGCATCCGCAGAGCCGTTTGCAGGCATTCCTCAATGCACTTGCCGATGTCGCCGTCATCATGCACCAGAATCACCTTGGCACCGTAATGACAGACAAGCTTGCGGCGTTCCTCGCTGACGGAATCGGGCATGATGATGATGGTCCGGTAGCCCTTGACCGCACCGATGAGTGCAAGACCAATGCCCTGATTGCCGCTGGTCGGCTCCACAATGATGGTGTTTTCATTGATCAGCCCCTGTTTTTCGGCTTCGCAGATCATGTTGAATGCGGTTCTTGTCTTGATGGAACCGCCGACATTCAGACCCTCAAACTTGACCAGCACCTGTGCAGCATCCTCCGGCACCATATTACGCAGGCGTACCATGGGGGTGTTGCCCATTGCTTCGAGTATATTATCATAGAACATAGAAAGACCTCTTTTCTGAAAATTCGCACCATATTCTATTATAATACAAATACCGGAAATTTGCAATAGGGAAATGGGAAATTTTTCAGTAGCCGCCAAAAATCAATGCTGTTCCGCCAGATACAGGCTCACCCTGCTCTGGATGTTCTTCGCCGCCTGTTCTGCCGTGCAGTCACCGGCAAAATACATATCCGCCTCTTCGCACATAATCAGGATGATGTCCCTCTGGAAATTGGAGCAGGAACAAATGCCCTCCAGAAAGGCAAGGTAAGCGTCCATTTCTGCCTGTGTGGGTGCGGAGAGGGGAATTTGTCCGTCCGCAATGTACCATGTCAGCTTTTCGGGATCGGTCTCGTTCATTTCTTCCTGCATGATCGCCATTGTCGCATTCCGGTTGACAGGCAGCGTGCTGTCCTGCTGGTTCAGGAACATCTGCTGTTCCTCTGACAGGCAGAACTTGATGAAATCCCAGATCTGTTCCTTGTAGAAAGACTCGTGATTGACGGAAAGTACACTTCTCGCATAGATCGCACCACTCTTACAGAACGGCACGTTCAGAAGCGTGAATGCCTCATTGCCGAATACCCCCTCCGTCAGAATGTGATAGGACTGGAGCGTGGTCAGATCGCAGAAATGCAGGAGGGCGGCATCTTCACGGAACGCAGGGTATACTTCCAATTGCCCGCCTGTGGAATGTTCCCTGCCGCATAATTCCAGAAACTGAATGAATTCCGCATTCTCAAAATTACATGTCCCTTTCTCCATATCCACAAAATACCCGATCATTTTCGTAGAATTGTGATAGAACCAATCATCCGCACTCCTTTTTGTTGTCAGCCGCATCCCCTCCGGCATGGCATCATAGAGCTGTGTCATGGTTTCGGGTGTGAGTCCGGTGATGCCATTCAGATGCTCCGTCTTTGCGGCAGCGGCAGAGACATAATAATTCAGCCCCACACTTGTCAGTCTGCCTTTGTATTCGGACGCTTCAAAGAAATTCATGAAATAGTCCTCCGCCTGAAATTCTGCATCGTTCTCAAAATAGGGATTCATGTCCTCTAAAATGCCCTTGTTTGCGAGGTATTCCATCGACATGGACGAACTGTCAATGATGTCCGGTACAATGCCGTGCAGGAGATCCTCATTGAATTGATCCTGCAATCCCAGATAATCGAGATCGGGGTATTCCGTCTGGTAATCATACACCACGATCCGGTGAGAATCGCTCTGCCGGTTGTAGCGGTAGGCAAGATCGGCGACCATTCCGCTGTCCGCCCAGAAAGAGGCAAGGCTGATGCATTCCATCTGTTCCATTTCCTCCGGTGTCCGTGCCGTCAGCCGGTAGAGGTCGGATTCGTTGTCTCCGGTATATTCCAGAAGCAGGAATGAACCATCCTCCAGTGCGATCACTTCCGTCTGCGGACGGAAATCGGAGTTTGTCCAGCTCAAAAGGAAATCCGTCTTATTTTCCGTGACGTTCACACCATAAATACCATCATCATCGGAACAGCAGAAATTGTATTCGCCAAAGCCTTCAAAGACATTCGTCCGGAATTCGGGCATACCGTCAACTTCGATCCGCTTTGCGGTCATCGTTTCGGGATCGAGCTGGAGAGCGAAATAATTCATTTGAAGCTGTCCGGTGTAGACGTTGCCCTGTGCATCCGTGAACACATCGCCTGCACCAAACGTATCCCCGATGAAACCGCCCAGCAGTTTGAAATCCGGATCGCAGCAATGGAGCGAGCCGACATTATCCTTGCCAAGCGATTCGATATAGTTGTATCCGGCATCATCCGTTTCCCATGCGGTGATGTAGGGGGCAGGGTTGAAACGGTCGGTGATGTTCTCCATCCGGATGAGATTCAGGTTTGTGTCGTAGTATTCCATATCATAGGAAAGGTCGCTGATCTTCCATTCCTCAAATGTCTGCTCATCGGGGGATGTGCGGTAGAGCACCTGATAGCCGCCGTCCATTGCATTCACGCCGACGATGGCACGTTTCTTTCCATCGGGGACATCAGTAAGATAGCCGGAAAAACCATGCAGGGTGTCTGTTTCCGGATCATACATCTGCCACGGTTCCGACCAGAACTGCAAAAGGATGTAATCGCCCACGGACGAGATGCCGACCGGATCAACATCGGACGGCACGGTCAGCAGTTCCGACCGATAGGAATGGTCGAATCCCACCTCCAGCGTTGCACCAGTGGGTTTGTGTTCCTTTGTGCCGCATCCGGAGATGGTAGAGAGCATGGCGGCGGTGATGATCAGTGTAAGTGTTCGTTTCATAGGTTGTTCCTCCTTAATATTGTTCCGCCAGATACAGGCTCACCCTGCTCTGGATCATTCTTGCAGCATCTTCGGCAGTGCAGTCACCTGCGAAGTATCTGGCAGTTTCTTCTTCTACAATGTTGTAGATGAAATCATCCGGAATGCCGCAGACCGTGATGCCGTCAATGTATGCTGTCAGTTCTGCCGCCTCTTCTGCGGTTGCCGCTGTTACTTCCTCGGACAGATCGCCATAGCTGTAAGTAAATTTGTTCATTTCAGTTGGCGGCTGCTGATCCCGTTCCATTGCAGATGAAAGTGCATTACGATTGACCGGAAAACCGAAATCATCGCTCAGCTGGTTTTCCTCACGCAGACAGAACTTGATGAATTCCCAGATTTCTTCCTTGTACTGTGAGGAAGAAGATACTGTGATCAATCTCAGCGGTGCGAAAACACCGCCGTTGCCCTCCGTTCCAATGGGCGTTCCGGTGAGCGTGACATCCGCATTGCCGAACACGATCTGTCCGGTTGCGTGGTAACTTTTCAGACTGTGGATTTGCAGGGGATAGAGCAGTGCACGATCCTCACGGAATGCATAATCATCCTGTATTGCCGCCTGTTCCGGAAAACTCCCGAACCAGTCCAGCAGGGAAATGAATCCTTCGCTGTCAAAGCTGCATGTCCCATTCTGATAATCCACAAATTGCATCAGCTGAGAATACATCAGTGCATTGAACATCCTCGTTCGTTCCACACCGTCCATCAGTTCCATTCCCTCCGGCAGCTCCAGATTCGCATAATCCGCAAGCGTCAGCCGCTGTGCATCGCCCAGATGCTCTGCTTTTGCCGCATAAGTATTGACTCCAAACTGAAATCCCATCCGTTCCAGCCTGCCATGATATTTGAGGGATTCAAAGAAATTCATGACATAATCCTCTTTATGAAATTCCGGATCATTCTCCATCCACACGCTCAGATCCTCAAACATTCCCTTGTTGGAGAACATATGGTAATCCGGATTGCTTGCAAGAATGTCCGGAATCACGCCGTCAAGCAGATCTTTTTTGAGAGCCTCCGTGCCGAAATCCGGTACACTGCTGTCATAATAGCTTTTTGTGACGATCCGGCAGTCCTCGGACTGGCGGTTGAATTGGCTGACCATTCTGGACAACCAGTCCTCCGAACCGCTGATCCCCATATCCGCCATGCTGATGAGCTTCATGGAATCCATATCTTCCTGCGTCCGTGCGGTCAGCAGATAACTGCATAACTGTTCGGAATGTCCGTATACGCAGAATAATGCTCTCCCATCCGGCAGGAGCAGGAGATTCCGTCTATCCATACTTGGCAGAACATCGGATTCCTGCCAGTTGAGAAGCTCGGTCATACTGCCGTCCGTCAGATCCACGCCATAGAGGAATTCATCCGTATAGCACAGCACATCATATTCAGCGTTGCCTCGGAGCATCTCCGCATAATTTCCGCCGACTTTGGGAAGTTCCAGCGGAATTTCCTCGGCTGTCAGCGTGTCCGGATGCAGTCTTTTGAGTGTTCTCCTGTCAAGGATCGCATAGACAAAGCCGTCCCGCCCCGTGAAAATTTCCTCGCCGCCCTGTGTGCCGTCCACAGGGGAAAGTGTACCGTCCGTCGTTTCACAGAGAATGCCTTCTCCGATCACGGAATGAAAACGGTTGCCCTGTGCATCCATTGCAGAGCTATGAATCCAGCGTTCCGCATGGTACTGTGCTGTCACATCCTCCGCATTGACTTCCTTCATTTCAGCATCAAAGGTGTAACGCAGGTAGGTCGTCGAAAGCGGTTCGTTCACCACACGCCGCATCAGTACCTGTACCGTATCCCCCATATCATAAACGCCGGACATTTCTGTAAAGTCACCCTCCTCCGGATAGTCCCTGCGGACAAATTCACCGGTCGCCGGCGACCAGATGCCGAATACATGTGTGCCGTCAAGGGTGGGGGAGTAGACAAGCATTTGTTCTCCGAACGGATAGAAATAGCACATGTCAAGCCCCTCCTCCGGCAGAAATTTCTCCCACCGGAATGCATGCGACATCGTGACCTCCAGCGTTGCCCCCGATGGAACAGTCGTAAGCGGCGTATTTTCTCCGGTATCCGGTCTGGTGCAGGCGGTCATGCTGCAAAGCAATGCGGCAGCAATCATAAAAGTGTAAACTCGTTTCATAGGTATCCCTCCTAAAAGATCGTTCTGCCTTTCATACACATCAGCATGCCAAAACCTGACAGATTGAGAAGTGTTTTGGAGAGATGCACAGATGCAGCATGCAGGTGTTGTGCAAAATCAACAACAAAATAAACTGACAACAAAGAGCACGGATAGAATTGGTTTCACTTTTCTCAAATTTCCCCCATTTTATAAAGCACGATCCCACACAAAATTAATTAAAAACGCAACTTAATTTACCTAATAAAATATTGACATCCACCCGAGAGTATGTTATAATGAAAATATAGCCACACGCAGCGAGCGTGTATGAATGGAGGAATACAGGATGCAGCAAATGATGCTCAATGACGCATGGTGCATGCGTAAAAAAGGCGAGGAACGGACATTTTCCTGTCAGGTTCCCTGCTCAGTCTATCACACCCTGCAAATGCACGGAGAAATTGAAAATCCCTACTATCGTGAAAATGAAACCACTGCTTTTCCCATTTCCGAGGACGATTACGAGTTTAGCTGCCGCTTTACAAAGCCGGCGGATGCAGCCGGTCACTGTGAGCTTTGCTTTGACGGCATTGATACGATCGCTGAAATTGACTTAAACGGCACGAAGATCGGCAGTGTCAACAATATGCACCGCCGCTGGCGTTTTGATGTGACCGCACTGCTTCAGGAGGAAAATCTTCTGACCGTCCGTATCACTTCCCCCCTGCGATATATCGCCGAAAAACAGGCGGAGCGTCCCCTCTGGGGCGTGGATTCCACCGTGGAGGGCTTCCCCCATATCCGCAAGGCACACTATATGTATGGCTGGGACTGGGGTCCGCAGCTGCCCGATATGGGCATCTGGCGTGATGTCTATCTGGAGTGCTGGGACGGCGGCAGGATCGAGCATGCTTACTACCGCCAGAACCATCATGACGGCATTGTGGAGCTGACCGCAGAGATGCAGTTCTGCACCGATGCTCCGCTTTCCGCAAAGCTTACCATTCTCGATCCGGATGGGGAAATGCTCTATGAATCGGAGCATATCGCCATTTCCGACAGCAGGGCGGAATGCACCCTGACAATTGAAAACCCCCGCCTCTGGTGGGCGAGAGGATACGGCGAACAGCCGCTGTATACGGCAAAAATCGAGCTTCTCGATGCACAGGGCAATGTGCTGGATGAAACCGCCGAGAAGATCGGTCTGCGGACCATCACCGTCCGTCAGGAGCCGGATGAATGGGGCGAATCCTTCTGCCTGCACCTCAACGGCAAGGACATTTTTGCAATGGGTGCCAACCTCATCCCCTTCGACCAGATCCTCCCCAGAGTCACCAAGGAATATGTGGAAAAGACGCTGGAATCCTGCGTCAAGGGCAATTTCAATGTTGTCCGCATCTGGGGCGGCGGCGTGTATCCGGATGAAACTTTCTACAATTACTGCGATGAGCACGGTCTGATCGTGTGGCAGGATTTCATGTTTGCCTGTGCAAATTATCTACTCACGGACGAATTCTGGGCAACGACCGAAGCCGAGATCCGTGACAACATCCTCCGCCTGCGGAATCACGCCTCCCTCGGCATGTGGTGCGGCAACAACGAGATCGAAACCGCACTCGAAACATGGGGTCTGCCGGAGGATCCGGAGATCAAGGCACACTATATCGAGCAGTTTGAACGCAGAATGCCTGCGATCGTGGCGGAGCTTGACCCCCAGCATTTCTACTGGCGTTCCTCCCCGTCCGCATACGGCGGCTGTCAGGAAACATGGTCGAATCATGCCGGAGATATGCACTATTGGGAGGTGTGGCACAGCTTCAAGCCGTTCACCGCATTCCACGAACTGTACTACCGTTTCTGTTCGGAATACGGCTTTGAATCCGTCCCGAACCTCAAAACCCTCCTGACCGTCTGCGATCCGGACAAGGGTGACCTGAACCTCATGTCCCCCGTGATGGAGGCACACCAGAAATGTGCACAGGGCAATGAAAAGCTCATGTTCTATTTAGCACAGATGATGCGTTACCCCGAGAGCTTTGAGGAGCTGATCTACAGCACCCAGCTCATGCAGGCGGAATACATCCGCACCTGTGTCGAGCACATGCGTCGTGCAAGGGGCAGATGCATGGGTTCTGTTTACTGGCAGCTCAACGACACCAATCCCGTGATCTCGTGGAGCAGTATCGACTATTACGGCAGATGGAAGGCACTCCACCACTTTGCAAAGCGTTTCCATGCCCCCATCCTGCTGACAGCCGACAAGGACGCACTGTTCAATATTTCCAATGAAACCATGCAGGACATCACAGGCACGATCCGTTGGCAGCTTCGCAATGCAGGATCCGGAATTGTCACATCCGGCAGCATGGAAGCAAGCTGTCCGGCACTGACTGCGGTGAACATCGGCAATGCGGAGCTGGGTGAATATGCGGATGTGCTGACCAACCAATTCCGGATGCGTGAATATTACCTGACCTTCACACTCGAAAACGAAAGCGGCGTGATCGCATCAGGGAGCAAATTGTTTGTTCTCCCGAAAACATTCCTCTTCCAGCGTCCCGAGATCCGGACGGAGATCACAGAAACAGCGGAACATTTCGCAGTAACGCTCTCTGCGGATGCCTATGTGATGGCGGTTTGTCTGGACTGCAAGACGATGGACGTGGATTTCTCCGATAACTGGTTTGATCTGCACGGCGGTACTCCCGTGACGGTGACGATCCCGAAAACGGAGGGAATGACCATCACAAAGCTCAGAGAAGAGCTGACAGTAACCGGAACATGAATCTGACATGCAGGGACAGCGGCATCACGCCGCTGTCTTTTTGCATCTACTTGACAAAGCACGGTCAGTGCGATATAATAATGATATGAAAAAATGGCATAAGCTGTATTTTTTCAATTAATTTAAGGAGTGGTATTTATGAACATCAAACAGCACAACATCCACAGACTCGTCTTTTCCGCATTGCTGGCGGCACTGACCTGCATCTGCACCATGGTCATCCAGATCCCCGTACCCGCAACGGGCGGCTACATCAACCTCGGTGACAGCATCGTCCTGCTCTGTGCATGGTATATCGGCGGTGTGTACGGTGTAGCGGCGGCTGGCATCGGTTCCATGATGGCGGATCTTTTCAGTGGCTATGCAGTCTATGCACCTGCCACCTTTGTTATCAAAGCACTCATGGCACTTGCAGCGTACCTGCTCCACCGCCATATCCACGGACGCAAGGGGCAGTATCTTGGTGCATTTGCAGCCGCCCTCATTCTGCTCATCGGCTATTTTACCTATGAATCCCTGTTCCTCGGCTATGGCATGGGAGCAGCAGCGGCAATTCCAGCCAATCTGATTCAGGGCTTCACCGGCTGCACATTCGGTGCAGTGCTTTCTCATGTAATGGAAAAGAATGCATTTTTGCGGAAGATGCTGAAGGAGAGTAAATAGCATGAATTATCAGCAGGCAAGGGATTTTGTAGACAGCTTCAGCAAAAGCGGCAAGCCCGTGACCGACCTGAGCCGTGCAGCGGCATTGATGCAGGCGGTCGGCGATCCGCATGAACAGCTCCGCTTCATTCATATTGCCGGTACGAACGGCAAGGGCTCGACAGCGGAATACCTCACCAATATCCTGAAAAATTCCGGATACCGCACAGGAACGCTGACTTCCCCCTATATCCGGCATTATCGTGACCGCATCCGGCTCAACGGTGCGGACATTCCCAAGGATCGCTTCACGGAGATCTGCACACAGGTGTCCGGTCTGATCGGGGAACTGCCCTGTTCCCAGTTTGAGATCACTATGGCAATTGCACTGCTCTATTTCCAGCAGGAGGGGGCGGATGTGGTCGTGCTTGAAACCGGCATCGGCGGACTGCTCGACTCCACCAATATGATCGCTCCGCCGCTGGTGAGCATCATCACCTCCGTTTCGATGGATCATATGCAGGTGCTCGGCAGTACGCTTGCAGAGATCGCCGCACAGAAGGCTGGTATCCTCAAAAAGGGCAGTGCTGCGGTCTTTTCCTGCGATTCCAAAAAAGAGGCTCTCGATGTCCTCACAAGCACCGCACAGGAGAGGGAGTGCCCGTATACCATCCCCGATCCTGATGCCTGCGAGGTGGAGGAATGCGGCATTGCCGGCAGCCGCTTCACCTACCACGGCATTTCCTGCACCCTGAAAATGGGTGGCATGCACCAGATCCGCAATGCAATGACCGTCCTTGAAGCAGTCAAGATCCTGCGTGAAAAGGGCTATGCTCTGCCGGATTCCGCTGTGCAGCAGGGACTTGCGGAAACGGCGGTTCCGGCTCGCATGCAGGTTTTACAGCAGGATCCCCTCGTGATCCTCGATGGCGGTCATAATGCCGACGGCGTGGGGGCACTTGTCCGTGCACTGGATGAAAGCGGCGTGGACAACTGGATCGGCATCTGCGGCATGACCGACACCAAGGACAAGGATGCAGCCGCATTCCAGCTGGCACTTGTGCTGAATCGGGTGCTCTGTGTGGACGGCTTCACACAGGGGGCAGTTCCGAAGGAGGAGTTGCAGGCGGCATTCGTTCGTCAGCATGCAATGGCTCTGCCCATGGAGCTGGATGCTGCACTGCCCTATGCCCTCAAATGGGCGAAAGGCTCCCATGGTGCGGTGGTCATCTGCGGCTCGCTCTACCTTGCCAATCATTTCCTGAACCAGTCGGAGGCATAGTATGGAATTTGTCATCATTCTGGCGGTCATCATCGTCCTGCTCCTCATCCTCGGCGTGAACGTCTATGTCATCATACAGGGGCTTCTCTGGCTGATGGAGGTCATTCTCATTGGAATGACGCTGTTTTTTCTTCTCAGCATCATTCTGCTCCTGCTGGGAAAATGGCAGGATGCAGCATTTCTGCGTGTGGAGAAGGAGGGCAGCTTCGGACATGCCGTCTACCGGCTTGGGGATGCAGAGCACCGGAATCTCTATCCTGCGGAGGGATTTTTGCAGAATCTGATCTACCGCAAAACCAGCGTCCGTGTCCGTTTCTGGGAGCATGGGCGGCTCCATGCACTGTTCGACCGCTACAGCATCCTGATCGCAGCACTCGGACTGCCGCTTTCAGCGGCGGGTGCAGTACTGCTGGGCATGTTCCTGCTCTGGATGTGAGGAACAGGAAAAATCCATGTTAAATCTTTGTAATTTCCTGAAAAGGACTGGACTTTTCCGGAATTATGTGGTATACTGAATATACTGCTTTAAAGCACATACAAAGAAAAGGAGTGTATAGTTTGAAAAAAATAATCACAACCATGTTCCATGGCTTCTGCATGGCACTGGCGGACAGTGTACCGGGTGTATCCGGCGGCACGATCGCCTTTCTGATGGGATTTTTTGATGATTTCATCGGTTCGCTCAATGACCTGCTCATGGGGAAGATGGATGCAAAGAAAAAGGCTCTCACTTATCTTGTCAAGCTCGGTGCCGGCTGGCTGATCGGCTTCGGGTCATCCGTCCTCGTGCTGACAGCCGTCTTTGAATCCCATATTTATGCGATTTCCTCGCTCTTCATCGGGTTTATCCTGTTTGCGATCCCCGTCGTCATCATGGAAGAAAAGAAATGCCTGAGGGAAAAGCCGCTTGCCTCCATTGCACTGCTGGTCGGTGCGGCGGTCGTTGTACTGCTGACCTACTTCACAGTCGGAAACGCCGGCAATACTGTGAGCATTGAAAATCCCTCCATCGGCACATACTTCTATGTATTCTTTGCCGGTGCCGTAGCGATCTGTGCAATGGTGCTCCCCGGTATTTCCGGCTCCACACTGCTGCTGATCTTCGGACTGTATATCTCCATCATCGGTGCCATCAAGGAGCTGATGCACCTGAATTTTGAGTACTTCCCGATCCTCTGTGTATTCGGTCTGGGCGTGGTTACGGGCATCCTCTCCATAGTCCGCCTGCTCCGGAACGCACTGGAAAAGCACCGCAGCATCGTGGTTTACCTCATCATCGGTCTGATGCTCGGTTCACTCTACTCCGTTGTGATGGGTCCTGCAACACTCGATACCCCCAAGGATCCGATGACATTCAGCACATTTGACTGGCTGTTCTTCATCATCGGCGGTGTCATTATTTTCGGCATCCAGTTCCTCGGTGCGAGAAAAAGCAATGCGGAGCTTGCGGAAAAGGCAAACGAAGCGTAATAAAAATCCTCCTCTGCGTACAGCAGAGGAGGATCATTTTTATGCCGGAAGTTCTGTGATAATGCCGATGCTGAATTTCAGGATCAGGAGTGCATCCGCTGCGGTCGGTGTACCGTCCGCATCCGCATCCGCATTGAGAATGCCCTGTTCGGAAAGGGTTTCACCGCTGAAGAGATTCTTGTTCAGGGTGAGTACGTCTGCGATGCTGACTTTGCCGTCACAGTTGACATCACCGCAGGAGGACTCATTAGGTGTCACATTGCTTTCTTCCTCGGAGGGGGATTCCGTCACTGCCGGTGTTTCCTCCGGTTCCGTGGGAGTGGAGGGAGAACCGCTGTAATACTCTGTCACGGTGATACCGTTTGCACCCAGCGGGATCTTGTGGTCAAGTCCGATGAAAGTACCGTCCGCGGTCTGCCAGAGGGACGGGAGCACGAAATTGTACTTGACTTCATCCCATGTGCCGAAATGGTCATAGACCAGACCGCCGGTATCGC
>JAFTQJ010000007.1 GCA_017462785.1 Oscillospiraceae bacterium
CCGGAATACCATTTTCAAGTTTGAGGTACTTTGAAAACCACTCCTGACGGCTATTTCCGAACATTTCGATTTTCGCATAGCTTGTTGCACCGCACATGATGGCGATGATCATAATGAACAGCACCTCATGCAGCGGGTACTACACACTGTTTTCTCGGCGGCTGTCTTCGATTCCTTCCAGTATTTCTTCCAATTTCAGCTTTTTCAAACTTCTGCTCCCCCTGTTTCTGCTCCCCCTGTTTCTGCTCTTTCCTCTATTTTACCATACTTTTGCTTTTTGTGGAAGAGATAGTTCACAATTTTTTTACTAAAGAAATTGCCGTGGGCGAATATGCTTTTTATGTTGCATGAAATAAGACTTTGTGTTATAATAAGAATAGAATGTAATGAGAGGAGGATCACTATGCAGTATGAACATGCCCACACCCTGATGCTCGCAGAGCAGGAGGTATTTCATTTTGATATGACCACCTATGAGTATGAGATGATCGACCGCAGTCTTGTGCCCCATGCGATTAGCAGGGCCAGCGGCAATCTTGTCTATGCCCTGCGGACATGGCTGCAGGAGCGTGCCATTCAGGTGAATCGTTCCAACAAGGACAAGATCCTCAAGGCCTGCGGGATGTCCGGTGCGTATGATATTCTCACGCTGATCACAAGATACCGTGCACTTTCCTTGCTGGATAACTACTGGATCAAGGGATATGATGAAGATGTCCGTTATGCTGATGTGAATCTCTATGAAAATTCGTTCAGTCGGGCGATGTATTCCGTTGCATTGTACGGTGCAGAGGGTATCACGATACAGGGTGCAACGCCGGAGATCAACCAGAGAGGTACGATGGCGAAGGCGTACAAGCGTACCAACGGCGGCATCTACCTCTACAAGACGGGGATTGCTGACAAGATCAGGACGGAGCTGTTTGCATCAAAGGTGGCACAGTACTGTGATATGAGCAGTGTGGAGTATCGTAATGTACACACAAAGCATTCCAATTGTGTGCGGTGCAGACTGGAAACCAGTACGCAGATCGGCTGGATCCCAGCAAAGGATATTACAAATTCCGGTAGGAATCCGGTAGAGCTTGCAAAGGAGCTTTCACCGCAGAGATACCACGAGATGCGGATTTTTGACTATATTGCAGGGAATACTGATCGGCATAATGAAAACTGGGCATTCGAGGTGGACAACCGGAATCGGATTCTTGGTCTTTCCAGAATGTATGATTTTGACAACTGCTTCTGTGCGGATGATACCACCACAAGTCACATAGATCTCAAGCCGCTGAAAAAAGCAGCATTGCAGAGCTTTCCGGTGATCGGCGATACACAATATTTCACAAGGCTCAAGGCATTCCTCCGCAGCTGCAGGCAGCGTGATCTGGCGGCTTATGTGCTGGAACGAGTGAGAATTCTGGAGCAGTCGATTTCATAGAGTATATATTCATTGATACTAATCCCTTTAACTCAGATAGACGAAGTCGGCGTTAGGATCGGTGGATGACGTAGTCAGCCGCCCTCCAAACTCCAATGATCTATTGGGGGTTGGAGGATTAGTATTATACACCCAAAAAGGTACGTCCGTCCATGGTCGTACCTTTTATAGTTTCCATCGGATATGTATCTCCCGTTCGCCATTTTCATCCATCATCCCGATCTCCACCGTATCAGTGAATTCATCAGCAATGCTGCGGTCGAGCTGATCAAAATGGATGTACTTCTGAATCAAAGTCCTCTGACTTTCAGCTCCTTCCTGCCTTATTGTCGGCAACACCGATGAAACGGATGCCCTATTCAAGAAATTTGTCGTTGATGAACTGCTCAATGACAACAATGTCTCTGGAGAAACGTGACTGGTCCTTACAGAGTACGATGTCGATCTTCCCTGTTTCGCAATCATGCAGTAATCTTCCGAATTCCGGACGGCTGCGGTCAATTCCGCTGTAGCCATCGTCGCAGTAGATGTCATAGATCTCCCAGTTACGCTCCTTGCAATACTCCCGGAGCATTTCTTTCTGGTTCTGGATGCCTGTGATTCGTTTCAGAATGGATGTACGCATAAAAGCCTCCTCTGTGTCAAAAAATGTGCCGCCGCCAGTCCGGCGGCGGCTAAGGGGGGTGGAATCTATCCCTGTTTATGAAGAAAGAAACAGGTTTATGAAGAAGTGAACTATTTTGCAAGAAGCATCCGCTTCATAATGGCAAGATCAAAGCCGTCAATGACCTGATCCGCCGCAAGGTTGCCCGCTGTCCAATCGGTGAGATCACCGCTATTGAGCAGGAATTTCTGCATCATGACAGCATCGGCTACGCTGAATTGTCCGTCCGCATTCACATCACCGATGATCTTTTCCGGTGCAGTGGAAGCAAATACTGTATAGTTCACACAGTAGGAGGACTGACCGTTTGTGCCGAGCGTCATAAGCTCTCCAGCAGTGACCTTTTTACTGTAGACATCCATTGTCACATCGTTGCTGGTCTGTGCCGTCATAGAGGTTTTCGTCCAGTCGGCAAGCCATGCGGGGAGATTCTCCACACGGTTATCGAGTGCGACATAGACCGTCATATCCGCAGCTGCGGTAAATACAGCGAGATCATTGTCTGAGAATTTGGAATCACATGCTGTCTGGATGTATTCCGTTCCCACAAGTGCATCCGGAAGGGCAGTATAGGTGAAATCTCTATCGCCGAAAATCGTACTGCCGACCTGTGCATTTTCTGCAATATGCCAGTTAAAACGATTGCCGCCGTCCTGTACATTGAGTACCTGAATCAGCGTGCCGCTCTCCGGTTCA
Source organism: Oscillospiraceae bacterium (assembly GCA_017462785.1). Lineage (GTDB taxonomy): Bacteria > Bacillota > Clostridia > Oscillospirales > Ruminococcaceae > UBA3855. The sequence goes on from JAFTQJ010000007.1 coordinate 2,796, forward strand.
TATCCGCCGTTGATGACAACATTCGGTCTTGCCGGCAGTCCCTTGTCCGAACCGAGGTAGAAGCTCGGGTGCGGCGGCTGGTTGTAGCCGGATTGTTCCGTGGATACCTGTGCACGGTACTGTGGATCCTGCATCAGAGTTGTCAGTCTGACATCGGTCGCATACGGTGTACAGTACACACGCAGATACTTGTTGTCGTTGGTTCTCAGCACCAGCTCCTCACGCCAGTCACCGAAGAGATCGGCAGTCAGGCAGGGCGTTGCCTTTGTGCTGTTGCAGGAGCCGCATTCATCCGCCATCAGGAGGTATTCCACTTTCTTATTGGCATTGATCTTGCTGATCGCATTGCCGCTCATCAGCTCACGCTCCAGATCGCCGTCCCAGTAAATCAGGAAGTTCATGGACGGACGTTCGATGCCCGTGGACTGACCCTTGCTGTCGTAGACACTGCCGGACTGTGCACCCCAGAATTCTGCACCGGGGTTTCCAGCATAGATATTGCCCGCTGCACAGCGTCCGGTGTCCTTGGAATGGTCATAATGAAAAATCGTACTGCCGTCCTTCGCATCAAGGAGGGATACGCCGTAGGGTTCATGCTCATGGCACACCCAGACCTCCTGTCCTGCACGATCCGGCAGGAAATCACTCAGATGCATCGCATCGCCGTGTCCCAGCCAGTTGCACCAGAGCACAGAACCGTCATCATCAATACAGGTCGCACCGAGCACCAGCTCCTGCTTTCCATCACCGTCCACATCGGAGGGCATGGCATTATGGTTGCCGTTGCCGTAGCCTGCCGCAGATCTGTTATAGCCCGTATCATAGTCCCAACGCTTGACCAGCTTTTTGTCCACCACATCATAGGCAACAGCGGTCATTCTGGTGTAATAGCCTCTGACGGAAACAGCACTCGGTCGTTCACCGTCACAGTACATCACCGCACCGAGGAATCTGTCACAGCGGTTGCCGTAAGCATCGCCCCATGTAGCTTTGGAAACCTCACCTCTGGGATATTCATAATTGACCGTATCGAGTGCCTCACCGGTCGCACCATCAAAGAGGGTGTAGTATTCGGGACCTGATAGGATGTAGCCGCCTGCATTGCGGTAGTCCTTCGATGCATCCCCGATCACCTTACCCTTGCCGTCCACTGTGCCGTCTGCGGTCTTGCAGGTCATTTCAGCTCTGCCGTCAAGGTCAAAGTCTGCAACGAGGAACTGGGTATAATGTGCACCCGCACGGATATTTTTACCGAGATCCACACGCCAGAGCTTCTCGCCGCTCAAGCGGTAGCAGTCAATATAAACATTTCCCGTGTAGCCGGAGTGGGAATTGTCCTTCGAGTTGGAGGGATCCCACTTGACGAAGATCTCATAGATGCCGTCGCCGTCCACATCACCGGTGGAACAGTCATTCGGGGAATAAGTATATGCAACACCGTCCGGTGTGGTGCCGCCTGCAGGTACATCCATCGGAATGCTGAAGTAACTGCTGCCGGACACAAATCCACAAGTATCGGAGGATTTCACAGTGCCGCCGACCACAGTTTCCACACGATAGACGGAAGCGGCATTGCCTCCCTTGTCGAGATAGCAGGTTCCCTTTCCGGCTTCGCTGGTGTAGATCAGTTCATTGCCTCGATAGAGCCGGAACACAGTATTGTCCGGATCATTGGCATTGAATCTCCAGCTGACGAGCATGCCCGATCCGGTGTTGATGGCATTGATGCCACGGTCGAGGTATTCCACGACATTCGGTGCTGCGGCGGATACGATCTGTTCTGTTTTAGGCAGCTGCATTCCGGTACAGCAAAGCAGCATGGCACTCAAGAGTGCTGCGGATCGTTTCAGTGTGTGTTTCATAGGTATTTCCCCCTTTGGTTGATTTCCGGAGCAGTTCTTTTACTCCTGATTCCGTTCAACTTTCTGATTCAATTTTAACATTTTTTGAAGAAAATGTAAATGAACATTTGACCCATCGAACTGATATTTTGACTCAAATACATTTCCAGCCGGAAACAGTGCATAATCGACACCGCACAGCAAAAACACCTTCGGGCATCCCCCGAAGGTGTTTTGGGTTTATGCAGGAAGCAGCCGCTTCATGATAGCAAGATCAAACGCATTGATCACGCCGTCCTCACAGAGGTCGCCTGCTGCGGAATCCATCAAATCTCTCTGATTCAGCAGGAATCTCTGCATCATCACGATGTCCAGCACAGAGAACTGACCGTCCGCATTCACATCGCCGATGATTTTCTTTTCTTCCGCCTTGACCGGTTCGAGGATGAACTTCTGTCCGTCGCCGCCCCAGTATTCCCACTGGTTGATATTACCGCCGTTCTCGGTGGACCAGTCATACACATCCAGACCGGATTTGTCACCGGAACACTTCGATACAATTGTAGACAAGGCTGCTGTCCATATTGGTGAGATTCACCATATCCGCACCGGCAGGGAGTGTCCCTGTTACAGAACTTCTCATATTGTTCATGTACTCGGTAGGCGTGATGGCGGATTGGCTGCAATATCAGCGGTGGAAAAAGCAGCTTCTCCGGTATAGGCACAGAACAGCTGTCCGATGTTTTCGCCGTTGACCAGAACATTCTGGTACTTGCCAGCTTCGTCATAGGGCTGGGAATAGCGGATGGTCAGGGTATAATTCCCTGTCGATGCTGCATTGACATCCAGTGTCACAGAATCGCCGCCGTCCGTCAGATGCACGGCTCTGCCGCCGGATGCACCTGTGAGGGATACAGCTTCTGTTGCATTGTCACCAATATCGGAAATACTGCCGTTTTCAAATTCATAGATCGCATTTGCTGCATGGCTCTGCAGGGGGAAGCATGTGCATGTCTGCAGGGCAAGTGCGGTTGTCAGAATTGCAGAAAATGTTCGTTTCATAGATAACCCTCCTTACAGGTTAGATTTCTTCTGTTTTTATCATACCGCAAAAGCAAAGAAATTTGAATGCAGATTCACCTGAAAAAACTTACATTTTCGCTCAAAGTATTTGACAATTCTGTTTGGGATATGGTATAATTTTAATAAGAATATTAGAGCCTGTTCACATTAAAATCTCATACGCATCTTTTCGGCAAAATTTCACGCAGTCTGCGTTAAAAAGCCTTGCCATACATACAGTATGCCTGCGGCTTTTTGCCTTGACTGCGTAAAATTGATGCTCGAAAATCTGCATATTCATTTTATGTGAACAGGCTCTAAAACGGAAGGAGGAAATCTATGGACACAATCGGCAGAATCGGCGTGATCATGCCGGAAATCGTGGATCCCCTTGATTACGAGCTGCTTGACGGCATCTATATGCAGGCAAAGCGGATCGGTTATGATGTCATTGTTTACACGGGCATCTACAATTCACAGTCAGAATTCCAGCAGGACTATTACACGGACGGACTTGAAAATATCTATTCCCTCATCTGCCAGAACCGGCTTGACGGTATTATTTTTGCAGGGGAACGTTTCCGGAATCCGGATGTGATCGACAAAATCATCGGATACCTGAAACAGACAGGCATCCCTACGCTGGTACTTGGTATGCAGTGCGGCAGCTTCCCTCACATGAACGCCAAACAGCATGACGGTGTGTATCGGATCACAAAGCACCTCATTGAAGAGCACGGCTGCAAAAAGCTGTACTGCATCGCCGGTGTCCCCGATCACGAATCCTCGCAGGAACGCCTGCAGGGTTTTCTGGATGCCGTGGAGGATGCAGGACTTTCTCTGGATGAACACAGCATTCATTACGGCTGGTACTGGCAGCAGGCTCCCATTGAATATGCACTGAAGATCGTGGACGGAAGCATCCCCCGTCCGGACGGCGTTGTTGCTCTGAGTGACTCCATGGCACTCCCCTTTTGCAGGACACTCATGCAGAACGGTATCCGTGTACCGGAGGACATTGCAGTGACGGGCTATGACGGCTCATGGTTTGCCATGATGCACCATCCGCAGATCACCACCGTTTCCGGACGGGACAGCCAATTCGGTGCGGATGCGGTGTGCAGGCTGTATACCATGATGACGGGAAAGGACTGTGCCTCGGTCAGCCCCGTCCAGCAGCTGCGGATCGGCAGATCGTGCGGATGCAGCTATGACCGGATTGCAGATATGAATGGCATCGTGCCCTCTCTGGAACGGCTGGCGGTGAAGCTTCTGACACGCACATCGGACAAGACCTTCATTGCGACGGATATTGTTAACCGCATGGCAGATGTGGAAACAATGGAACAGCTTGTGCAGGAGGCGGATCGTGTGGGACATATCCTCCGTGGGTGGAAATGGCTGGATCTCTGCCTGTGCGAGGACTGGAAACATGATTTTGACAATCCCGACCAGTTCCGGCAGCACGGTTTTTCAGAGCAGATGTACCTTGCACTTTCCAAGCGGTACGGGATAAATGCAGAAAGCGGCTGTTTTTTTCCCTGTGCGGAGATTCTTCCGGCTCTGAGCCTGCCGCATGAGCCGTGTGTGATCGTGCTGACCTCGCTGCATTGCCGGGGGCAGATCTTCGGCTATTGTGCCACGATGTATGACGATCCGGAACAGATCGAGCTGGGCGAACAGTATGTCGGCTGGTGCGAAGCAGTTGCCAACGGTCTGCATCTTTTGCAGAAGCAGCTTTATATTGACCATGTGCACCAGCAGATGGAGGCATTCATGACGATGGATCCTGCAACGGGTCTGCTCAACAGGCGTGGACTGATGGAAAAGCTGCCGGATGCCCTGCATCAGCTTCGGAAGCGGCAGCTCACCTACCGGCTTTTGCTGTTCACATGGCTTTCGGAATCGGCAAATACTGCCTATGATACCGCCGGCATTCTCGCCAATGCACTGAGGAAACTGTATGCCGGACAACTCCGCACAAGGATCAGCGAAACGGTTTTCACTGTGCTGATTTCCGGTGAGGAGGGGCATCTGCGAACGACTGAGGCATGCATTGCGGAGCTGGAAACGGAGCTGCACAGCCTTCTGCCGGACACGGCACATCTCCCCCGTCTGATCTCGGAATCTGCGGAGCTGTCCGGCAAAAAGCCCTCGGAGCTGGAATGCTCTTTGCAGCAGATCCTGATAGACTTTGAAGAGAAAAAATCCATCACCGCAAGCAGCTATGCAACGCACAGGGAGCTTTTGTACAAGCTGCGGAGGGACATCCTCTCACAGCCGCAGCTTGACTGGAATATTCCCGACATTGCAAGGGAGCTGTGCATCAGCAAAAGCCATCTGCAAAGGCTGTACAGGGATTTCTTCTCAGCCAGCATCAAGGACGATATGATTACAGCACGGATGAACAAGGCAATGCAGCTTCTGGCACATACGGATTTCAAGGTGCACGAGATCGCTCTGCACTGCGGCTACCACAATGAGAATCATTTTATGCGGCAGTTCAAGGAAAAGGTCGGGGAAACGGCGTTGCAGTATCGGAAGAATCATATGCAGAAATAATATTTCCCCCTCCGATTTCGGAGGGGGAAATTGTTTTAATAAAGATCCGGCAGTTCATCAAGGGTGATCACATATTCACTCTGGTAGGTTTTCTTCATAACGGAAGCTTCTGTGTACTTGTCATTGTACTTGCCGTTCGTCATAACAAAGTCACCGCACCATGTACCGAACCATGCCCAATGGGAATTTGCTGCCACGATATTGTCAATATCCGGAACTGTGCCGTTTTCAGTCAGGGCAATGATTTTATTCGTATTCGGATATTCCAGCAGCTCGGAGAATTTCGCATTCTGTGCGGAATACACACGCTCGCCTGCATAAATATCCTCGCCGATGACATCCACATACTCGTCACCCGGATACCAGTCAGCGTGCTGTCCGTTCCATACCCAGATCAGATTATTGCAGCCGTGGGTGTAGGTCAGTTCTTCGTACAGATATACCCAGAATTTCTTGTAAGCATCCGCACCCTTTGCACCCCACCAGAACCAGCCGCCGGAGGCTTCGTGCAGAGGTCGCCACAGAACCGGGATTCCGGCATCACCCATGCGGTGCAGCTGTTTTGCGATCTCTGCAATGTCCCTGCCGATCAGTGCCTTGCCCTGCGGATCAGAGCCGTTCATGACTGCGGCAATATCGAATGTGGTATTGCCTGTGGAGAATCCGCTCCACCAGCGGGGAGAACCATTTGCATCATTGCCGTCAAGGAGGTATTCGGTCGGGGCATTCCAGTGCCAGCAGAATGTCACGATACCGCCGCTGTTGTGGAAATTCATCGCCGTTTCCACTGCATTGGAACGTGCACCGAGTGCGGTTCTGGAAGGTGTGTAATCCATCATATCAAGTCCCACGATGGCAGGATATTTGCCGGTGACCTCATAGATCGCCTTGAACTCATCTCCGTCCAGACCGTCATTGCAGACCTGACCGGCGAGCGTTACCTTGCCGTAGCTTTCGCAGAGGTAGTCGAAAAGCTTCTGGGTATTGGCATCGGCATTCGGATTGATGAGCTTGTTTTCTACATGATAGACCGCATCAGAGATTGCTTCGTCCTGTTCGATCTTCAGGCTGTCCAGCTGGATCCACCCCCATGACGGGGTGACGGTGATGGTGTGCGTTCCTGCGGTCAGCATCACTCTGCGGACAATGGCTTCTGTATAACTGCCGGATAAGCTCTTGAATGTGCCGGCAGGTGTACCGTCAATCAGGATATTGTTCTCCTTTTCACCGCCAAGTCCCATGCTGGTCAGAATGAGCTTGTAGCTGCCGCCTGTCGGAATGTCCACGGTAAAGGTCAGGGTATCGCTGCTGTCTCCGAAATTGCCGACTGCCTTGCCGCCGGATGCAGATGCGTCATTGATGATCTGGTTGCTGCCGGAAAGCTTTGCATCTTCCGCTTCATAGAATGCGGAGAATGCCGGTGTTTCGGGAGTGTCGGGCGTATCCGGTGTTCCGGGTGCATCGGATGCTGTGCACACATAGCGTTTGAGTGCCGCAAGATCAAAGCCGTCCACAGTGCCATCCTCGCAGAGATCCGCATTTCCGCACTGTGCGGAGGTAAGTGTGCCGCTTGTCAGAATATAAGCCTGCAATGCAGAAACATCCGCTGCATCCACAGCACCATCTGTATTCACATCGCCCATGATGGAAGCTGCTGCGGATTTGGTATATACGGTTTCATACATGGTTTCCGCCCAGAGTTGACGCATGGCCTCGTAGCCGTCAAAATTCGGATGTACGCCGTCATCGCTCAAATACTGGGGGTTTTCCTTGAAGAAGCTGTAAAAATCCGGACCATGCAGAATTTTATCACCGTATTCTGCATAGAGCTGCGTGATCTTGCCGTTGTACAGATCCAGATAGGAATTGACATCGGTATTGGTCGCATAGGGAATGGTCGGGAGTACGGGAATCTTGCCCTTTGCAAGAACGGCATCAATCATATATTTGGTGGATTCATAATATCTGTCCGCACCGCCGTTATTGCCCCACGCATCATTTGTACCATAGGCAATGCTGACATATTTCACGGGGCTGTCCGCAAGCCATCTATCAATATTATCACTGCCATGATAGCTCGAAATACCGCCGATACCGCCGTTTTCCTGAATCGGGAAATAGCGGCTGTCGATCTGGCTGACTCTTGTGGCATAGCCTGTTCCGTAGCTGTTGACCATGCTGCCGGCGGTGATGGAATCGCCGAAGAAGATCCAGCTGTCGGACACGCCTGCGGACGCATCATGAATGTCGAAATTCATGCTGATCTCGTTTCCATATCCCTCTGTGACGTTGATACGGATCCAGTGATAGCCCTCCATGTCGATCAGATGCTGACGGGATGCAAGGCCATTGTCCTGCACAGTTCTGACGGTTTTCCAGCCGGATGCCGGATAGCTGCCGCCGGATGCTGCATTGACTTCGATCGTATAATCTACCGGAATTGCACTGCATGTTGCATAGCTGCCGATCTGGTCAAAGGTACTGCCGTTGTACCAGACGGCAATGACCTCTTTTCTCTGTGATGCCGGAACGGAGGAAAGGTCATAGGCAAGATAATCCTGTCCGGAGGATGTCCAGAAGGAATAGTAGTGAGCATCATTACCGGAGGATGCAGAGCTGCTTCCGGAATATGCTGGGACATTCCGGCTGATCACAGGGTTGGATGCCATCCCTGCAAAGGAAGATGCTTCCTTCACGGTCAGGCTGTCGAGATAACTCCATCCCCAAGAGGCTTCGATGGTGACGGTATTCTTGCCCTGCTTGAGATTTGCGGAGATTTCCGCTGTCCGGAACGCATTCTCTCCGGTCTGTGCACAGAGCAGCTGTCCGATCTCTGTACCATTGACCAGAACATTCTGGTACTTGCCTGCTTCGTCATAAGGCTGGGAATAACGGATGGAAAGGGTATAGCTGCCGTCCGCAGGCACATTGATTTCGAGCGTCACAGAATCGCCGGAATCCAGCAGGCTGACTGCTTTTCCGCCGGATGCACCTGTAAGAGAAACTGATTCCGTCACATTATCGCCGGTATCATAGATCGTGCCGTTTTCAAATTCATAAGACAGGTTGGCTGCCTCTGCATCGTGGGGAAGGATACAGAGCATACTGCTGCACATCACTGCCGCAGCTATGGCTGCTTGTAATCTTTTTTTCATATGTACCTCCTTCGAATCGCCTGGATGGGGTTTCCTGTTTTTTATAGTGTACTATATTTCAGAGGTACATGGAATGAAATTTTGTATCAAAAAAATGATGGTTTGGATATTTTTGAGGTGTTGGGGGTTATCTTCTCTTTTAAGGCTGCAGTATCTGCTATCGTCCATACAGTTTCTATTTTTCCAATTCTCCATAGATATTGCTCCCCCAAATAAACCATGCCAAAATCAAGCAGCATATTGCTCCCCCAATTATACCTTGCCAAAATCAATGTGGCTATGGAATTGAACCATCGTAAAATAGTGAAATATTCTATCCATCTCTGTTAAAATCAGAAAGGTTTAATTGGGTTATCAATACTGTGGGAAAGAATACTAAGAAGATTGCTGAATATATCCGCAATCAGTTGCAAGAAGACATTGCAGGAGATCAATTAACACTTTTCGAATCGGTAGATCCGTTTACCGGAGAAAAGTGCAAGAAAAAATAACCCCTTAAGGGGTAGCTGAGAATGAAATGCAGTTGGCAGACCTTTCTCAGCCCCTTGAGGGGCAGTGTCAGTATTATGCCCTTATAGGGCTTTTTCAAACCACCTGTTCTACGGGTGGTTTTGATTGGATTTTCGGGGGAAAAGGGTGCATTTTTTCATACTGTGTTTACTTTGCTTGAAAATGGCTATTTTGAAAGGCTTGTAGTAAGACGTCTTTCAATATTCCATTTTCATTTTACAGTTTATTTCTTGACTGTCTGGCTGATAAGTGCTATAATAAAATTATAGCAAATTTTACCTGCATATCATGAAATCTGAAACACGCAGGATGCATACGGATTGGAGGAAGAACTATGCGAATTTTCAAGAAAATCTCTGCTGTGATGATTGCGGTTTCTGCCTTGAGCACATGTTTTGTTCCTGTCGTATCCATGGCGAAGGCGAGTACTGTGAATGTGCATACACTTTCCGAAGAAACGGTGGATTTTTACGACTATTGGAAAGAAAAATATCTTGTGCGGGATACCTATGTTGTGGATGAAACGCAGTACTATGTATTCTATGGTGATGAAACCTTTGCCGATACTGGCTATTCTGTTCCTGTTACCGTTTCCGAAGCACATGGCTACGGTATGCTTATTGCTGCATCTATGGCGGAATATGACAGCGAGGCAAAAGACATCTTTGATGGCATGTACCGTTACTACAGGGCACATTTAAGTGAGATCGGTCCGAATCTTATGGCATGGCAGCAGTCTGATAACGGCACGGAAATCATCAACTCATCTGGTGCAGATTCTGCAACGGATGGTGATCTGGACATTGCCTACGCTCTCCTTATGGCGGACAGTATCTGGGGCAGTGACGGCGAGATCGACTACAAGCAGACAGCCATTGATGTGATTAACGACATCATGACCTATGAGGTCAATCAGAATGACTGGGTACTGCGGCTTGGTGACTGGGCTTACTGGTCGGATGAGAGCGATAAGTATTATGCCGCTACACGTTCCTCGGATTTTATCGTGCAGTATATGCCCGTGTTTGCTGAGGTAACAGGCGATGACCGATGGTTGACGCTCTATGAGAATACCTACAGCATCATCAATAAAATTGTTGATGACTACGGAACCGGAATTCTGCCTGATTTCATCATCAAGGACGGAACAACGGGTGAATTTATCCCCGCACCTGCCAATTTCCTTGAAAGTGAAAATGATGGAAATTATTATTATAACGCTTGCCGTACTCCTTGGCGTATCAGTATGGATTATCTGATCAATGGAAATACGGATGCAAAGCGATTTGCTGATGTGATCAATGCGTTTATCATCGGCGAAACTGGCGGTGATCCTTGGAAAATCATGGCAGGCTATACGCCTGACGGAACTGCCGTTTCCGACTGGAACGACCTTTGTTTCAATGCACCGTTTATGGTAACTGCAGCCTGTAGTGAGGATACAGCATGGCATGATGATGTCAGGGATATGTGTCTGAACTACGGCGAAGATGTGTATTTCGGAGACACCATCACGATGCTTTGTCTGATCGTGGATGATGGAGGTTGGATCGTACCGGAAAGCACAAATACGGGGATTCGTGGAGATGTCAATGCAGACGATACATTTTCTGTTGCTGATGTTGTTGCATTACAGAAGTGGTTGCTTGCCGTTCCCGATGCAGTACTTGCTGATTGGAAAGCGGGTGATCTCTGTGAGGACGGCAGACTGGATGCATTTGACCTTTGTGTGATGAAGCGTGAGCTGCTCTCGGAAACAACGAAGAATTATGTTGATGTTACAACAATAGAGCAGCTTTTTGTTGCAATGCGTAATGCACAGCCGGGCGATGTCATCCGTGTCGCAAGCGGAACTTATGACTATACAACATATCAGGGAGCACAGAAAATCGACACCTCCGCTGAGGGAACGGAAGATGCTCCTATTACATTGACTGCCGCTGATCCGGAAAATCGACCGATTATCACAGGCACAAGTGCAGAAAACGGTTATGTGATTCAGATTACAGGCGATTACTGGATCCTTGAAAATCTGAAAATCACAACCTCACAGAAAGGCATCGTTCTTGACAATTCCAATCATTCTATTATCAGAAATTGCGAGGTGTACAATATCGGCTCGGAAGCGATTGCGATCCGTGACGGAAGCTCCTACTGTACAGTGAAGGATTCCTATATCCATGATACGGGAACAGTCACTCCGGGCTATGGTGAGGGCGTGTACATCGGTAGTGCTAAATCTGTTACAGGCTTTGATTACAAATGTGACTACAACACAGTGGACGGCTGTACTTTTAAGAATGTTGCGGCGGAGCACGTAGATGTCAAGGAATATACAACCGGAACGGAGATTATGAACTGCACGTTCTACGGTGACGGTATGACGGGTGCGAACTATGCCGGCAGCTTTGTGGATATTGCAGGCAATGATGTGAATGTTCACGGTAATATCGGTTATCGCAACGGAAACACCAATATCGTAGCAGCATTTGAGCTTCACGAGCAGGTTGAAGGCTGGGGCTATCATTGCATTTTTACTGACAATACTGTCTACATGGATCAGCCCTATGGTGCTGTGGATACCAGTCGTCGTATGTATGTAGTTGACGGCTGGTACAGTGATTTTTCTATCAGAAATAATCAGGTCGATTATGGCAATGGATTAGTTCCTGCGAATAGCTGGGAATACTATAATTCTGACTATGTGACTTATTTGAATTAATGAGCCTCCGAAAAAAACTCTGTAAAAAATCAGTCAACTGTGGTATAATAAAAATAACACAGGAGGCTGATTTTTTATGGGAAGACGAAAAAGAGAACCAATGAGCGAGGGCAAGAAGAACATCATCG
>JAFTQJ010000068.1 GCA_017462785.1 Oscillospiraceae bacterium
CTGTTCATTCTGCCGAAGAAGCATGCAAATGCTGTGCATACAGCGAGATTCATCATGTACTGCATCACGATGCTCTGCATCATGACGGCAAGCCTTCAGTTCAACCGTGCAGAGGACGGCATCTTTCTGGCGGTATTCAGCCTGCTCATTCTGATCGGCAGCTTCTTTGTCAAGCGGCTGCGTTGGTTCACGCTCGGTTTCTCGGTGCTCTTCCTGATGACACTCAAACTGACATGGGAATTCTGGAAATCCCTGCACTGGGGCATCTACCTCTTCCTTGCAGGTGCACTGCTCATCGGCATTGCATTCTGGTTTGAATATGCGGCGAAACAGAAAGAAAAAACAGAAAAAAAGGCGGAAAAGCCCGCATTCTTCAAGGAGTGGAAGTGGTAATCCGCTTGCAGAAACTCCTGCGTGAGCCACCAGTATCCAAAAAAATCCCCCTCTCCATCACGGAGAGGGGGATTTTGGTGTACGCTTACTTAGCGTTTACTACCATTCTCTTGAGTGCTGCGAGGTCATATGCATTCACAACGTCATCGTCGATCACGTCTGCATAGTATGTCTGCATCGGGAGCAGACCTTCCTGACCGAGCAGGTACTTCTGGAGCTTGATCACGTCCAGAACGCTCAGTGTCTTGTCGGTATTGGCATCACCCATCGGGAACTGGTCGCCGCTGGTGTCCGCTGTTGTGTCCTCGTTCAGCGGTACTGCATAGAGAGCGTGCAGTGTCATCTTCTTGTTGGATGCACTGATGAAGAAGTTGTCCATGTCCTCAAAGCTCTTGCCGATGTTGTTCAGGGTTTCCTGAATGTCCTCATAGGTGAACTTCAGCATGAAATCCTTCGGAGTAGAACCGGAATATACCTGATGCCAGCCCTCATCGTCAACGTCCTGCATTACCAGATACGGGTCGGAAGTGGACTCGTATACCAGCATCAGCTCGTAATTCTCATTCATGTACTTGCCGATCTCGTTCTCGCATACATTGTCCCATGCTACGAGTGCAGTACCCTCGGTATCCTTGTAAACCTCGATCCAATTGTCACCAACCGGCAGAGTATCCCAGCTGAACGTGGGCGGTACATATTCCTTGTACTCCGGCAGAGTGGGAGTGATGCCGTAAACGCTCATCATAGCCTCTACAACCGGTGCGGAGTTCGGATACCATGTGTTGGTCAGACGATATACATAGCCGTGAGCTTCGCCTGTGCCGTCTGCGGAGATGTTGTTATCCCACAGAACGCACGGAATACCGGCATTCTTTGCATTGCCAAGATAGGACTTTGCCCATGCGATTCTGGAATCGGTGTTGTCGAAGTCGGAAGCACTGAACTCACCGATGATGATCGGTGCACCCTTTTCATCGGATACGCTCTTGAGGTTGCTGAACAGGTTGTTCAGGTGGTACTCATAATCCTCACCCCAGCCGCTGGAGCCCGGGACGGTGTGGTTTGCCTTGTCGGAAGTATCCATTGTGAAGAAGTACGGTGCATATGCATGTACGGAAAGTGCCACGTTGCCGCCGTTTGCAGGGATCTCGATTGCACGGATCGCATTGACATCGGAGGTCGCACAGTAGCCCGGCAGCATCAGCAGACGCTCTGCATTTGCAGAAGAGCCTTGATTTCTGATAGTATTCACGAAAACTGCATTGAGGTTGTTGATGTAGCGGCGGGAATTGTCATCGCCTGCACCCCACTCTACGGAACCGCCCAGACCGGTCTGACGAGGCTCATTCATGCCCTCGAAGATCAGATGCTGGTCATAATCTGCGAATACCTCTGCTACCTCTGTCCAGATGCCTTCGAGCTTTGCAGCTGCATCTGCGTAGGTGGCATCGGTGAATTCGCCCACATTGACCCAGTTCTCATGGTGTACGTTCAGGATGATGAACATGTCCAGCTCATACGCATAGTCAACGGTCATCTTAACATAGTCCATCCACTCGTCATCCACGTCCCATCTCTGCTCTGCATCATTGTACTCAATGTGCGGATACCATGTGGTCGGGATACGAACGGTGTTGAAGCCGCCAGCCTTGACAGTTTCAAACAGTTCCTTGGTCGGCTCAGGATTGCCCCAGCACATAGCGGACTTTGCAGGATCGCTGATGGATGCGGAGTGTGCGTCCAGTGTGTTGCCCAGATTCCAGCCCACGGTCATCTGAGAAGTGATGCCCCGTGCGTCCAGTCCGGACAGACCTGCTGCATCTGCCTTCATCTGCGGCAGATAGGCTGCACCCGTCACAGCAAGTGCAGCCGCCGCTGCAAAGGCTGTGAACCTTGCAATGTTGTTGTGTTTCATTGAAATTTCCCCCTCTTGAAATGTGTGTGCAATACCATTTAGCTTTTTTGACTTAATAGCACGATATTGCTCTCTCAAAATTACTTACAGCGAACGGTTTCGCTATTTTTATTATACAATTTCATCCATATCTTGTCAATGGATTTTAGGGAAAATTACGGCATTTTAAAGGTAAATTATTTGTTTCGTAAATGACTTTTTTAAGCTGTTCACACTAAATTAATAAGTTTGAAAGAATTTCACCAGAAATTCAGCAGCATCCGTCATGGAATCAAAGACCTTCCACGAGAGGGCATAGGTTTCGGTTGCGGCAGGCACCTGATCGGGGATCTGGATGGGAAAGGTTCCGGCACGATAGGCACTGCGGATGCCGTTCTTGGAATCCTCAAATGCAATGCACTGTTCCGGCGGCAGACCGAGTGCGGCAGCGGCTTTCTGGAAGATCTCGGGGTGGGGCTTGCTGTGCTCGACCATATCGCCGGTAATGACCGCATCAAAATACTGCAAAAGCCCTGCACGGCTGAGAAGATCACGGACGGTCACTTCCCTTGTGGAGCTTGCAACAGCGAGGGAAATCCCCTGTTTTTTGAGCATTTCCAGCATTTCTCTGACTCCCTCACGCACGGGAACATGCACATCAAGCTCCTCATGGGCAAGGCGGCGTGCAAGCTCAAGGAAGCTGTCATAATCGAAGGAATCGCCGTATCGCTTCGCAAAATAGGCTTCCGTTGCGGCACGGTTCAGACCAAGGCAGGCAGGCTTGACGATGTGCACATCTGCAAAATGCATCTGCTTTGCGGCGGCATCCCATGCACGATTGACAACGGCTTCGGTGTCGAGGAGAAGCCCGTCCTGATCGAAGAGTGCACCACGGATCTGTGCAGGATCGCCGAACGGGAACAGGCGTGTTCCGGGGAAATTCCGCCTGTACAGGTCAAAAAGCTGGTGCTGGAAGGTGTAGGGGATGACCAGCCGCTGTGCGATCATTTCCTCCCATTCCTGCTGATCGACCCAGCGGTATTCTGCGACTTCCTCCTGCTGGATGCGGATCGGAACATCGTCGGAATCGAGCTGCACCATCCAGTAATCGTCGAACACACAGTCCGCACGGAAGGAAAAGACGGGGGAGGTATTCTGTAAATTGATGGTCAGACCAAGCTCCTCGAACACCTCACGTTCTGCGGCAGCGGCTGAGGTATCGCCAGCCTGAGCCATACCGCCGAGGGAAATATCCCACATATCCGGCCAGCTTGCCTTGTCGGAAACACGCTTCTGGATGAGGAGTTTTCCGGATCTGCTGAAAATGAGCATATGGACAACGAGGTAATATTCATCCTCCGGCAGAGGAGTGCCACGCAGAGCCGTTCTTCCGGTCAGCTGCCGGCGGCTGTCGTAGATATCAAGGTATTCCTGTTTCATGATCTGCCTCCTTTTCTTTGGTAATTCTATTATAGTGCTTTTATGGAAAATTGTCAAGACGGCAGGCAGCTCTCTCTTCCACAGCATAAAAAAGATCCCCCATCCATCCGGACAGGGGATCCCAAGAAATTCAATTAGTCAACCAGCTTAATGATTGCCATCTCAGCAGCATCGCCACGGCGGGGACCAGTCTTAATGATCTGTGTGTAACCACCCTTGCGATCAGCATACTTCGGAGAAATCTCGTCAAACAGCTTCTTCGCAACGTCTTCCTTTGTGACATATGCATATACCTGACGCTTGCTGTGCAGGTCGGTATTCTTGCCCAGTGTAATCATCTTTTCTGCTACTGCACGAACTTCCTTTGCTCTTGTAACGGTAGTTTCAACCTGACCGTTCTCCAGCAGGAATGTTACCATAGCTCTGAGCATTGCGGTTCTGTGTGCAGTTGTTCTGCCCAACTTTCTTGTACCCGGCATTGTAATTCACTCCTTTACTCAAACCGAGAGAGGCTTCGCCCCATCGGGTATCCTATTGTATTCAGATGCGTTTAGTCTTCTTCAGAGGAGAGGTCGAAGCCCAAAGACTGGAGCTTCTCCTTTACCTCGTCGAAGGACTTCTTACCAAGGTTACGCACCTTCATCATTTCTTCCTCAGACTTATTGATCAAGTCGTCAACAGTGTTGATGCCAGCACGCTTCAAGCAGTTGAAGGAACGTACTGACAAGTCAAGTTCCTCAATGGTCATCTCAAGGATCTTTTCTTTACCCTTGTCGTCCTTTTCTACCAGGACCTCTGCAATACACGCTTCGTCAGAAAGATCAACGAAGAGTTTCAGATGCTCGTTGAGGAGATTGGCTGCCTGTGATAATGCTTCCTTAGCGGAAATTGTACCGTCAGTCCATACTTCCATTGTCAGCTTATCATAGTCGGTGACCTGTCCGAGACGGGTATTCTCTACGGTATAGTTCACCTTCAAAACAGGAGTATAAATGCTGTCTACGGCAATTACATCGATCGGCATATCCGTCATCTGCTGCTTGTTACGCTCCGCAGATACATAGCCTCTGCCCTTATCAATGGTAATTTCCATACGAAGCTTTGCATCCTTGCCCAGTGTTGCAATATGCATACCGGGATCGAGAATGTTCACTTCGGAATCTGCCTTAATATCGCCGGCTGTGACCTCGCACTCGCCCTCAGCATCAATCGAAATGGTCTTGGGACCTTCGCCGTACAGCTTTGCGGTCAGACCCTTCAGGCTCAGGATGATTTCTGTCACGTCCTCTTTTACGCCCGGAATTGTGGAAAGCTCGTGATGCACACCATCAATCTTGACATAATTGACAGCCACACCGGGTAATGAGGAGAGAAGAACTCGTCTGAGACTGTTGCCGAGCGTTGTGCCGTAGCCCCGTTCCAGCGGTGCTAAAACGAATTTACCGTACTTTCCGTCAGCTCTCAGTTCTTCGGTAACGATTTCCGGCTTCTCAATCTTTTCAAGCATGTAAACCCTCCTATTTCGCAATTACTTTTGTTCGTTGTTCTAAAGCGTCCGCAAGCAATTACGCATTACTTGGAGTACAGCTCGACAATCAGGTGTGTTTCTGCCTCGTAATCAAGATCCTCCGGAGCAGGCATTCTTGTTACCTTTGCAGAGAAAGCATCCTTGTTGACTTCCATCCAGAGCGGAACGGTTCTGCCCTGTGTCTGCTCAACAACTTCCTTGAACTTTGTAGTAGATCTGCTCTTCTCGCAAACTGTGATCTCATCGCCTACAGCTACACGATAGGACGGAATGTCCACTCTCTTGCCGTTTACTGCGAAGTGACCATGTGTTACGAGCTGTCTTGCTTCACGTCTTGTCAGAGCCATGCCCATGCGGTATGCAACGTTGTCGAGTCTGGATTCCAGAACTGCGATCAGGTTGTCACCGGCCTTGCCTTCCATCTTGGAAGCCAGCTCAAAGTAGTGACGGAACGGCTTCTCCATTACGCCATAGATGAACTTCAGCTTCTGCTTTTCCTTCAGCTGTGTGCCGTATTCAGAAACCTTCTTGCGGCTGTTAGCGTTAGGATTGCGGTTGGACTGCTTGTTGATACCCATTACCATCGGGCTGATACCCAGATATCTGCATCTCTTCAGAATCGGATCCTTATTTACTGCCATATTCTTGTACCTCCAATTAGACGCGGCGTCTCTTAGGCGGACGGCAACCATTGTGCGGAATCGGTGTGACATCCTTGATCATGCGAACTTCCAGACCTACTGTCTGCAGTGCACGAATTGCAGCTTCACGGCCGCTGCCCGGACCCTTTACATAAACCTCTACGGTCTTCAGACCATGCTCCATAGCAGCCTTTGCAGCTGTTTCAGCTGCTGTCTGAGCTGCGAACGGAGTGGACTTTCTGGAACCACGGAAGCCAAGCTCACCAGCACTTGCCCAGGAAAGTGTGTTTCCCTGTGTGTCTGTGATTGTCACGATTGTGTTGTTAAAAGTGGACTGAATGTGTACTGCACCGCTTTCAATGTTCTTACGCTCTCTGCGGCGGCGTACAGTAGTCACCTTTTTACCCTTCTGCTGTGCCAAAGAAATCGCCCTCCTTACTTCTTCTTATTAGCAATTGTCTTTACCGGACCCTTGCGTGTTCTTGCGTTGGTCTTTGTACGCTGACCTCTTACCGGCAGGCCCTTTCTGTGGCGAACGCCTCTGTAGCAGCCGATTTCGATCAGTCTCTTGATGTTCAGAGCAACTTCACGACGGAGATCGCCCTCAACAGTCAGGTTAGCGTCGATGTAGTCACGCAGCTTAGCTACGTCCTCTTCGCTCAGATCCTTTACACGAGTATCCGGATTTACACCTGTTGCCTCAAGAATCTTAGTTGCTGTCGGACGGCCGATACCATAGATATAAGTCAGACCGATTTCAACTCTCTTGTCCTTGGGAAGGTCAATACCTGAAATTCTTGCCATTGATGAATTACACCTCCAATGCTGTCGGGATTAACCCTGACGCTGCTTGTGCTTGGGATTCTCACAGATAACCATGATCTTTCCCTTACGCTTGATGACCTTGCATTTTTCGCAAATAGGTTTTACGGAAGGTCTTACTTTCATTGAAATTACCTCCTTGCAGGTTTCGCAGCTTTCACTGCACCTTTCTATCCGCCAATTACTTGGCTCTCCATGTGATTCGGCCCTTTGTCAAATCATAGGGTGACATCTCAATCTTCACCTTATCGCCGGGAACGATACGAATGTAGTTCATTCTCAGCTTTCCCGACACATGAGCCAGGATAACGTGCTTGTTCGGCAGCTCTACACGGAACATTGCGTTCGGCAGTGCTTCCTGCACGATACCTTCTACTTCAATCAAATCTTCCTTAGACAAATCAATTACCTCCCTGTTCTGCATTGCATTCTCTCAGCCTTCTGCGAAGTGCCTTATCCGTCAATCCCTCCAGTTCCCATACGGTTCCGGTAAGACGGATATGTCTGACATTCTTCCGCTTCGGCTTTTCCAGCGTTCTGTGCTTTCCGTCAGCCAGAGTGACGAACCTGCCGTCAATTCCGGTGACAATGTAGTAATTGTCCTTTTCTTTTCCGGCGGCCGCACAAACCACCATACCCACCTGTAACTGCATCAGTCCGGAGCCGTCATCAGGACGGGGCCATCCGGCGTGATGGCTACAGTGTGCTCAAAATGTGCTGACAGGCTGCCGTTGCGGGTCACTACCGTCCAGCCGTCTTTCAGCTGGCGGATCGCATCGCCCTTCTGGTTGATCATCGGCTCAATGCAAATGACCATGCCTGCCTGAAGCCGCACACCGGGTCTGCCGGGTGTTACATAATTCGGTACTTCCGGAGATTCATGCACTTCCCTGCCGATACCGTGACCGCAGTATTCTCTGACGATCCCGTATCCTCTTGAAGCACAATACTCCTGTACTGCACCGGATACCTCGGAGAGTCTTGCATTGACGACTGCCTTTGCAATACCCGCTTCGAGTGCTCCCTTTGTAACATCAAGCAATGCCTGTGCTTCTGCTGAAATCTTTCCGCAGGCGAAGGTCGCAGCATTGTCACCGTGGAAACCATTATAATGTGCTCCCACATCGACGCTCACGATGTCGCCGGCTTTGATTTTCCGCTTGGCACTCGGGATGCCGTGGATGACTTCATCATTGATGGAGATGCATGCACTGCCGGGAAATCCGTACAGTCCCAGAAATGAGGGATAAGCACCGCATCCTACAATGTAGTCATGCACGATCTTGTCAAGCTCCAGTGTTGTCATGCCGGGCTGAATGGACTGCCCTGCAAGCTGTAAAGCTCTGCCGGCAATCCTTCCGGCTTCACGCATTTTCATTAGATCTGTCTTAGATTTAATGGTGATACTCATTCGGTAGCCGCCCCCACTGCTTTGAGTGTCAGCTTCACCGTATCAGCAACCTCTTCCTGTCCGATGACAGTATCGAGCTTGCCCTGCTTTTCATAATAGTCCTTGAGCGGAGCAGTCTGCTTGTGATATACAGCCAGACGATCCAGAACCGTTTCCGGCTGGTCATCCTTACGGATGATGGTATTTGCACCGCACTTGTCGCATGTACCTTCGACCTTGGAGGGCTTGTACTGGATGTGGTAGGTTGCACCGCAGCCTTCACACACTCTTCTGCCGGATACACGCATCTTGATGGTTTCATCATCCACGAAGATCTCCAGCACCTTGTCAATGCGGACACCCATTTCATCGAGTGCCTCTGCCTGCGGTACTGTTCTCGGGAAACCATCGAGAATAAAACCGTTCTTGCAGTCATCCGCTGCAATACGATCCTTCAGGATGCCGATTACGATGTCATCGGATACCAGAGCACCGCTGTCCATTGCTGCCTTAGCCTTCAGACCGTATTCTGTACCGTTCTTTACAGCCTCACGCAGCATGTTACCCGTAGAGATCTGCGGGATGTTCAGTGCCTCGGAGATGACTTCTGCCTGAGTGCCCTTGCCGGCACCAGGTGCACCGAGTAAAATCAAATTCATACTTGCCCCTCCTTATCCTAAGAAGCCCTTGTGATGACGCATCATCATCTGGGATTCAAGAGTACGAACTGTTTCCAACGCAACGCTGACCACGATCAGGATGGAAGTACCACCCATGGACAGGGACTGCAGTGCGGGATCGAACTTTGCCAGAGCGATCGGCAGGATCGCAATGAAACCGAGGAAGATCGCACCCACGAGAGTGATCTTGGAGAGAACTCTCTGGATGTAATCAGATGTGGGCTTACCGGGTCTGATACCGGGGATGCCGCCGTTGTTCTGACGCAGCTGATTGGCAATTTCAATCGGATTATACTGCATTGCTACATAGAAGTAGTTGAATGCAATGATGAGTACGAGATAAAGTGCTGCATAACCCCAGCTTGTTGTCTTGAAGAAGTTGACAAAGTAGAAATAGAGATTCTGATGCCACGCTGTATCTTCTGTGACTGCCTCGATGGGCTTCACAAACATGCTGATGGTGCTCGGCAGTGACATGAATGCCATTGCGAAGATGATCGGCATAACGCCGGACATGCAGACTTTGATCGGGATGTGGGTGTTCTGACCGCCGAACTGCTTTCTGCCGACAACTCTCTTTGCATACTGGATCGGAATTCTGCGTTCTGCTTCATTCATGAATACGATGAAACCGATCATCAGAACGAAACCAATCGCAACTGCGAGAGCTACGAAGAAGTACTTAGCAGCATCGGTCTTGATCAGGGTAATGAGCGTACCCACGTCTACGGGGAATCTTGCAACGATACCAGCAAACAGGAGCATGGAAATGCCGTTGCCGATACCCTTGTCATTGATACGGTTGCCCATCCATACAACGAAGGAAGCACCGGCTGTGAAGCATGCAACGATTACGATTGCAGCGAACCAGCCCTCAGCACCGGTTGTATGTGTAACAGCATTCATGCTGTTTCTCATTGTGAGATAGTACGCAATGGACATGAACAGGGAGAGTCCGAGTGCCAGACAAGCAGTGATCTTGTTGAGCACCTTGCGTCCCTCTTCACCTTCCTCCTGCAATCGCTCCAGAGGAGGGAGTGCATAGGTCAGCAGCTGAATGATGATGGACGAGTTGATATAGGGGGTAATAGAAAGCGAGAAGAATGTCGCTTTGGAAAGTGCACCGCCGGTGAGGATGTTGAGGTACTCCATGAAGTTACCGTCCGTTGCATTGGTTTCCATCCAAGCCTGTACACTTGCCATATCCAGAAACGGAACAGTGATCGCACTGCCGATTCTGAATACGATGATCATCATGAGCGTGTACAGGAACTTTTTACGGATCTCCGGCACACTCCAAGCGTTTCTAAGTGTCTGAAACACCTCAGATCACCTCTGCTTTCCCGCCTGCCTTTTCAATTTTCTCAGCAGCAGTCTTTGTAAACTTTGCAGCCTTTACTGTCAGCTTTGCAGTGAGCTCACCCTCGCCGAGAATTTTTACGCCGTCGCAAACCTTCTTTACCAGTCCGCTTGCGAAAAGCAGCTCTGCATCTACAACAGTACCGTCAGCGAACTTGTTCAGATCGCCTACATTCACGGTTGCATATGTGGTTGCGAAAATATTGTTGAAGCCTCTCTTCGGGATTCTTCTTGCAAGAGGCATCTGACCGCCTTCAAAACCGATTCTTACACCGCCGCCGGAACGAGCCTTCTGACCCTTGTGTCCCTTGCCAGCAGTCTTGCCGTTACCGGAGCCGTGACCACGGCCAACACGCTTACGATCCTTTGTGGAATCGAGAGCCGGTACGAGTTCATGAATCTGCATTTACAGCACCTCCTTCTTATGCTTCTTCCACCTTGATGAGGTGAATGATCTTGTGGATCTTGCCGTTTGTTGCAGCATTGTCAGGCTGCACGGTTGTGTTGCCGATCTTCTTCAAGCCAAGTGCATGTGCAGTGGCAATCTGATCCTTCTTGCAGCCGATCAGGCTCTTTACGAGTGTGATTTTCTTTGCCATTGTTCTGCCTCCTTAACCCAGGATTTCCTTGACAGTCTTACCACGCTTTGCAGCAACCTCTTCTGCTGTTGTGCAGGAAGTCAGACCATTGATGGTAGCTCTTACTACATTGCAGGGGTTGTTGGAACGCAGGGACTTTGTTCTGATGTCCTTGATGCCTGCTACCTCGATGACAGCACGAACAGGACCGCCGGCGATTACACCGGTACCGGGAGCAGCCGGACGCATGAGCACTTCGCCTGCACCGAACTTACCTACGATTTCATGAGGAATGGTTGTACCCTTCAGCGGGATCTTCACCATGTTCTTCTTAGCATCCTCGATGCCCTTGCGGATCGCATCCGGAACTTCACCGGACTTGCCCAGACCGAAGCCTACTGTGCCATTGCCGTCGCCAACAACAACCAGTGCGGAGAACTTCATAATACGTCCGCCCTTTACGGTTTTGGATACACGGTTGATCGCTACGACCTTCTCAACCAGCTCGATATCCTTTGTATCAATATTAGCCAATCGTGTTCCCTCCTTCTCTTAGAACTTCAGACCGTTCTCTCGTGCAGACTCTGCAAGAGCCTGTACACGGCCATGATACAGGTAACCGCCTCTGTCAAATACAACAGCTTCGATACCCTTCTCCAGAGCAGCCTTTGCTACCAGCTCGCCGACCTTCTTTGCACCCTCAACGTTGCCGCCGTTTGCATCGAAGCCCTTCACCATGCTGGAAGCACTTGCCAGTGTTACACCGTTCACATCGTCAATAACCTGTGCATAAATGTGGTTTGCACTGCGGAATACACACAGACGCGGAACCTCAGGAGTTCCGGAAATCTTCGTGCGAACACGGCGATGTCTTTTCAGTCTGGCTTTGTTGCTATCAAACTTCTTAATCATTGCCCTTCACTCCTTTACTTACTTTTTACCCTTACCGGCCTTACCTTCCTTGCGGATGATATATTCGCCAAGGTAGTGGATACCCTTGCCCTTATAAGGCTCCGGCGGTCTCTTCTCACGAACCTCAGCTGCGAACTGACCAACCTTCTGCTTGTCGATACCATTGATGATGATCTTGTTCGGCTGCGGTACGTCGATTGTGATACCGTCGATCTCGGGCATGATCACCTGATGGGAGTAACCGAGGTTCATCACCAGATTTGTGCCCTGCTTTGCACAACGGTAACCTACACCGTCGATCTCCAGAGTCTTGGAGTAACCATTGGTTACACCCTCGATCATGTTTGCGATCAGTGTTCTTGTCAGACCGTGCAGGGATCTGTACTTCTTATCATCGGAAGGACGTGTTACAGTGATGACTGCACCGTCCATTTCAATTGTGAGTTCCTTGGAGAACTGCTTTGCCAGCTCGCCCTTCGGTCCCTTTACTGTTACCAGATTATCTGCAATCTTTACATCTACTCCGGCAGGAACTGCGATCGGCATTTTACCAATTCTTGACATGTTGATGTCCTCCTTACCAAATGTATGCGAGTACTTCACCGCCGACATTCAGCTCACGAGCCTTCTTGTCGGTCATGATACCCTTAGATGTGGATACGATTGCAATGCCCAGACCCTTACGAACCTTCGGCATATCTTCACAGCTTGAATAAATACGCAGACCCGGCTTGGACACTCTGCGTAAGCCTGTGATTACCGGAGTTCTGCTGTCTGTATACTTCAGAGTTACTCTGATAATGCCCTGCTTACCGTCATCAACGATCTGGAAGCACTTGATATAACCCTCGTCTGCGAGGATCTGTGTGATAGCCTTCTTCACGTTGGATGCGGGAATGTCAACCGTGGCGTGCTTCGCAGTGCTTGCATTACGGATTCTTGTGAGCAGATCTGCGATTGTATCAGAAATTTGCATGCCAATGACCTCCTTCTACTATTTTACCAGCTTGCCTTCTTAACACCGGGAATCTGACCATCATGTGCCAGCTCTCTGAAGCAAACACGGCATACGCCGTACTTTCTCAGGTACGCATGCGGTCTGCCGCAGATCTTGCATCTGCTGTATGCTCTTGTGGAGAACTTCGGTGTCTTCTGCTGCTTGTTAATCATTGCCTTCTTAGCCATTTGATTTCCTCCTATTAACCAGCGAACGGTGCACCAAGGAGCTTGAGCAGTTCCTTAGCCTCTTCGTCGGTCTCAGCAGTTGTGATGAAGTTGATGTCCATGCCTCTTACCTTGTCGATCTTGTCATACTCGATCTCAGGGAAGATCAGCTGTTCCTTGATACCTGTGGAGTAGTTACCCTTGCCGTCAAAGGAATTACCATTGATTCCTCTGAAGTCACGAACACGGGGGAATGCCACGTTGAACAGCTTGTCAACGAAATCATACATTCTCTCACCACGGAGTGTTACCTTTACACCAATCGGCATGCCTTCACGCAGCTTGAAGTTCGCAACGGACTTCTTTGCACGGCATACGATCGGCTTCTGGCCTGTGATGATTGCCAGATCGTTCATGATCGCATCAATCACCTTGGAGTTATCCTTTGCCTCACCGGCACCAACGTTGATGACTACCTTTTCCAGCTTCGGAATCTGCATTACGCTCTTGTATCCGAACTTCTGCATCAATGCGGGAGCAACGGTGCTGACATACATTTCCTTTAATCTTGCCATTGTCGTTTCTCCTTTACATTATTCAAAAGACTTGCCGCACTTCTTGCAGACACGAAGCTTCTTGCCGTCCTCTACAACATGGCCAACTCTTGTGGGCTTGCCGCACTTCGGGCAAACGAGCTGTACCTTGCAAGCGTAGATCGGAGCCTCAGCCTTTACAATGCTGCCAGCCTGACCCATTGCTGTGGGCTTAACGTGCTTTGTAATCATGTTGAAGCCTTCAACGATTACCTTGCCCTCCTTCGGGCTTACTTCCAGAACCTTGCCGGTTCTGCGATCCTTCTTGTCTGTATACTTGTATTCGTACTTGCCAGTCAGCAGTACTACGGTGTCACCGGTCTTTACATGAACCTTGTTACTCATTCCGACACCTCCATTACAGTACTTCCGGAGCAAGGCTGAGGATCTTCATATATTCCTTGTCACGAAGCTCTCTTGCTACCGGCCCGAAGATACGAGTACCTCTCGGGTTCTTGTCTTCCTTAATGATAACAGCAGCATTTTCGTCAAAACGAATGTATGTGCCGTCCTCTCTTCTCAGACCCTTTGCGGAGCGAACGATAACTGCCTTCACGACATCGCCCTTCTTTACCACGCCGCCGGGTGTTGCTTTCTTTACTGATGCTACGACAACATCACCGATGTTGGCATATCTTCTGCGTGTACCGCCCAGTACTCTGATACACATCAGCTCTTTTGCGCCGGTGTTGTCCGCAACCTTCAGGTAAGACTGCATCTGAATCATGTGCGTTCCTCCTCTCGGAAACTATGCTTTCACAGTTCCCATGTCGCTTTTAACTCTTACTTAGCCTTCTCAATGATGTTGACTACACGCCATCTCTTATCCTTGGACAGAGGACGTGTTTCCATAACTGCTACACGGTCGCCCACTCTGCACTCATTGTTCTCATCGTGAGCCTTCAGTCTTACTGTTCTCTTGATGATCTTCTTGTACAGCGGGTGCTTTACGTTGTCTGCAATTGCAACTACAACGGTCTTATCCATCTTGTCGCTGACAACCATACCGGTTCTTGTCTTTCTGAGATTTCTTTCAGCCACAGCGTTTTCCTCCTATCTTACTTTGCGTTCTCTGCTTCACGCAGGCAGGTCTTAACGCGTGCAATGTCCTTCTTGACAGCCTTTACCTTTGCAGTATTATCCAGCTGATTCACTGCAAGCTGGAAGCGGAGTGCAAAAAGCTCTTCCTTCAGGCTGACAAGCTTCTGATTCATCTCATCGACAGTCATCTCTCTGATTTCTGTTGCTTTCATGACGACTCCCCTCCTTACTGTTCTTCCTTAGTCACAAACTTGCACTTGATCGGCAGCTTGTGCATTGCGAGACGCATAGCCTCTCTTGCGGTCTCCTCCGGTACGCCCTTGATCTCGAACAGGATTCTGCCCGGCTTTACAACAGCTACCCAGTACTCAGGAGAACCCTTACCGGAACCCATTCGTGTTTCAGCAGGCTTCTCTGTGATCGGCTTGTCAGGGAAAATCTTGATCCAAACCTGACCGCCTCTCTTGATATAACGTGTCATTGCGATACGGGCGGACTCGATCTGATTGGATGTGATCCATGCCGGCTCCATTGCCTGCAGACCGAAATCACCGTATGCTACAGTATTACCTCTGTATGCCTTACCCGTCAGACGTCCTCTGTGAACTCTGCGGTACTTAACTCTCTTCGGAAGCAGCATTACTTGTTACCTCCCTCTCTTCTCGGCGCACGATCTCTGTTGAACGGACGCTTGTTATCACGGTTATCACGACGATCTCCACGCTTTCTGTCAGGTCTGTCAGTTCTGCGTTTCTTGTCGTTCTTCTCTCTCATTGCAGCTGCCTTTGCAGCATCGCCCTTCAGAACCTCACCCTTGTAGATCCATACCTTAACGCCGAGCTTGCCGTATGTGGTGTCTGCCTCAGCAAAACCATAGTCAATGTCAGCACGGATGGTCTGCAGCGGGATGGTACCCTCATGATAGCTCTCAGAACGAGCGATTTCTGCACCGCCCAGTCTGCCGCTTACCATGGTCTTGATGCCCTTTGCATTCAGACGCATTGCTCTGCCGATGCACTGCTTCATTGCACGGCGGAAGGATACTCTGTTCTCCAGATCCAGTGCAATTCTCTCAGCTACGAGCTGTGCATCCAGATCGGGCTGCTTTACTTCCAGAATGTTGATTGCAACACTCTTGTTCATCATCTTCTCAAGCTGTACACGCAGCTTTTCGATTTCTGCACCGCCTCTGCCGATTACGATACCCGGCTTTGCACAGTGAATGTGGATTCTTACCTTGTCCTCAGCGAAACGCTCGATTTCTACACGAGGTACACCTGCAGCCTTCAGAGTCTTCAGGATGTAGTTACGCACGTTGTAGTCTTCAACCAGTGTATCGCCGAAGTCTGCCTTCTTGGCATACCAACGAGAATCCCAATCTTTAATAACGCCGACACGGAGACCGTGCGGATTTACCTTCTGGCCCATTTACTTAACCTCCTTGGGATTAGTCTTTTTCTCTCAGCACGATTGTGATGTGCGATGTTCTCTTCATAATCCGGAATGCTCTACCCTGTGCTCTGGGCATGATACGCTTCATAATCGGACCGGGTGTCACAAAGCACTCAGCAACATAAAGATTATCCTTATTCATGTTGTGATTGTTGTCTGCATTTGCAATAGCGGACTTCAAAAGCTTTTCCAGAATCGGACTTGCTGCCTTCGGTGTGAGGCGAAGCGTTGCCAGTGCTACATCTGTAGGCTTATTTCTGATCAGGTCCAGCACGATCTGCACCTTACGGGGAGAGATGCGGACATTTCTCAGATATGCTCTTGCTTCCATTGTAGTTCCTCCTTCCGCTATTACTTCTTACCGTTGTTGGATGTCTTGGAGCCTGCGTGGCCCTTATAAGTTCTTGTCGGTGCAAACTCGCCGAGCTTGTGACCAACCATATCCTCTGTTACATATACCGGCACATGCTTTCTGCCGTCATGTACTGCAAAGGTGTGACCAACGAAGTCCGGGAAGATCGTGGAAGAACGGCTCCAGGTTTTGAGCACCTTCTTCTCTCCTGCTTCGTTCATTGCCATAACTCTCTTCAGGAGTACCTCCTGCACATAAGGTCCTTTTTTAATACTTCTGCTCATAATGCGGTTCCTCCTTTCCGATTACTTACCGTTACGACGCTTTACGATATACTTGTCTGTACGGTGATGTGCCTTTCTTGTCTTGTAACCCAGAGCAGGCTTGCCCCAAGGTGTAACAGGACCGGAACGGCCGATCGGGGACTTACCCTCACCACCACCATGCGGGTGATCGCACGGGTTCATTACAGAACCTCTTACTGTAGGTCTCCAGCCCATGTGACGCTTTCTGCCGGCCTTACCGTAGTTTACGTTCTCATGGTCGATGTTGGATACCTGACCGATGGATGCCTTGCAGTTGATCGGAACCTTTCTCATTTCACCGCTGGGAAGACGAATCAGTGCATATGCACCTTCCTTACCCATCAGCTGTGCCATGTTGCCGGCAGATCTAACCAGCTGTGCACCCTTGCCGGGATACAGCTCAATCGCGTGGATGAAAGTACCAACCGGAATATCGGAAAGCTTCAGTGCATTGCCGGGCTTGATGTCAGCATCTGCACCAGCTCTTACAACGTCGCCAACCTTCAGACCGTGCGGTGCGAGGATGTAACGCTTCTCGCCGTCCTCATACTGAACCAGTGCGATAAATGCACTTCTGTTCGGATCGTATTCCAGAGTCATAACAGTAGCATTCATTGCTTCCTTGTCACGCTTGAAATCGATTACACGGTACTTTGTTCTGTTTCCGCCGCCTCTGTGACGAACGGTGATACGGCCATAACTGTTGCGGCCGCTCTTCTTCTTCATCGGCTCCAGCAAGCTCTTCTCCGGGCCGTTCTTGCTCAGACCAGAATAATCTGTAACTGTCATCTGACGGCGGGACGGAGTCGTAGGCTTGTAGCTCTTAATTGCCATTTATTTCACTCCTTAATTTGCTATTTGCGGGAGCAACCTCCCATACCTGAACGGGTCAGAGGGTCAATTAAAACATACCCTCGAAGAACTCGATCGTTCCTCTCTTCTTGTCAGCCTTCTTAGTGCCCTTAGCATTTGTCGGCTCCGGATTTACAGTTACAACTGCCTTCTTGTAGGAAGAAGTTGTACCTACGAATCTGCCCATTCTCTTCTGTCTGCCACGGCAGTTCATGGTGTTTACCTTAACTACCTCTACGTTGAACAGCTCTTCAACAGCAGCCTTGATCTCCTGCTTGTTAGCGTCCTTGGCTACTTTGAAAGTGTACTTGTTGTTCGGCAGATTGTCAATGCTCTGCTCGGTAATGACCGGCTTGAGGATGATATCCTGTGCTGCTTTCATTATGCGTACACCTCCTCAATTTTTGCAATGGCATTCTTAGCAACGATGAACTTGCCGCCGTTGAGAATGTCATATACATTCAGGGTGTTGACAGCTGCTGTCTTAACACCGGGAATGTTAGCTGCACTTCTGTATACCTTAGCGTCAGCCTCTGCTGTTACGATCAGTGCTTTCTTCTCAACACCGAATGCCTTCAGCATTGCTGCGATGGTCTTTGTCTTGAACTCATCCATTGTCAGAGTGTCAAGAACAATGATGTTGTTCTCCTGAACCATTGTGGAAAGTGCGGACTTCATAGCGAGTCTGCGAACCTTCTTGTTCAGTGTATATCTGTAGTCTCTGGGCTTCGGACCGAGTGCTACGCCGCCGTGTGTCCACTGCGGAGCTCTTGTGGAACCCTGTCTTGCGTGACCTGTTCCCTTCTGTCTCCACGGCTTCTTGCCGCCGCCTCTTACCTCTGTACGAGTCAGTGTGGACTGTGTGCCCTGACGCTGGTTTGCCAGATAGTTCTTCACTACCATGTGCATAACGGAAACATTCGGCTCAATGCCAAACACTGCATCGGAAAGCTCAGTTTCAGATACTGCGTTGCCAGCCATATCATATACCTTAACTGTTGCCATTTACGTTTCCTCCTTCCTTACGCCTTTACACTGTCAACGATGGTAACAATGCCGCCCTTGGGGCCCGGAATTGCACCCTTGATTGCAATCAGGTTGTTCTCTGCGTCAACCTTCACAACCTCGAGGTTCTGTACTGTAACCTTCTCATTACCCATCTGACCTGCCATGCCCTTGCCCTTGAAAATTCTGGACGGAGAGGAGCATGCACCCATGGAACCTGCCTGTCTGTGAACAGGGCCTGTACCGTGAGTTTCTTTCAGTCTGGACTGATTGTGACGCTTGATCGCACCCTGGAATCCCTTACCCTTGCTTGTGCCGGAAACATCAACGATGTCGCCAACTGCAAAAGTATCAGCCTTTACGAGACTTCCAGCCTCCATTGCACAGTCATCGAATCTGAATTCCTTCAGAGTTCTCTTGTAGCCTGCACCAGCCTTGTCGAAGTGACCCTTCATCGGCTTGTTCACTCTCTGAGCCTTCTTGTCGCCATAGCCCAGCTGAACAGCTGCGTAACCGTCGTTTTCAACAGTCTTTACCTGCACTACTACGCAGGGACCAGCTTCAACAACTGTTACCGGGATTACCTTGCCGTTTTCGTCGAAGATCTGTGTCATACCGATCTTCTTGCCGATAATACCTTTTTGCATTTGTTTTCCTCCTTGTAGGTTATTGGTTGACTTTCGCCAACATGACCGGATGAATCCGTTTCATCCAAGACGACACACTTTCGTGTGATTTTTCGGTGTTTCGCATGGATTACTTGATCTCCATTACGATGTCAACACCAGCAGGGAGCTCAAGCTTCTGCAGAGACTCAGTGGTCTTGCCTGTCGGACGGATTACGTCGATCAGACGCTTGTGTGTACGCTGCTCGAACTGCTCACGGCTATCCTTGTACTTGTGTGTTGCTCTCAGGATTGTTACGATCTCCTTTTCTGTCGGCAACGGGATAGGACCGGATACGCTCGCACCGCTTCTCTTTGCAGCCTCAACAACCTTTGCTGCTGCTGCGTCTACAGTTGCATGCTCATAGCCCTTGATCTTGATTCTGATCTTTTCGCTTACTGCCATTTCTTTTCGCCTCCTTGTACGGGTTAATACAGGTGGGACATCTCAGGAATTCATGACACTGTACCGGGTGTATCACACCCCTCATAACATAAAATCCGAAAACCCAAACTCTTATCGTTTCAGGATTCCGGACGCAGTTTCAGTATCTGAACCACGATCCACCTACAGCACCTGCACACAGTCATCCGTAACTCATGACTGCACAATGATCCTGTGCATCGTGATCCACATACTGTGTCATTTTTCCTTGCCGCCCGGTTTAAAATCGGACATACTCCACGAAAATTCCCCGACATACCGCCGGCAACCTTTCGCTTCCACGCATATCTTTCGTCAGTTCTCACTGACCTTAACCATTATACCACAAACCCCCATAAAATGCAAGCGTTTTATGGGGGTTTTTTCATTTTTAATTGTAAATTTTTTGTGAACGAGTGAAACCGTATACAGTGCTTGCGAAAAGGTCTTTTTTGGGGGTTAGAACCCCAAAGATTGCCTCCACCCCAACCCCTCCCCGAGGGGAGGGGCATTTAGTGCCGGTGCTTCGCACCGGCACCGACAAAAGCCTTTGCCTTCTAAAATCATTTCATCAATCACACTTCACCCGCAGGAAATTGCCGGGGTTGACGCAGATGTTGTTCAGGCGGACTTCAAAATGGCAGTGATTGCCGGTGGAATTGCCGGTGGAGCCTACCTGTGCGATGAGCTGACCCTTTTCGACCTGCTGCCCCTCGTAGGCGATCACGACGCTGCAATGTGCGTAGAGGGTGCGGTAGTTGTCGGGATGCTCGATGATGACATAGTTGCCGTAGCCGCCGGAGTTCCAGCCTGCTGCAACGACAGTTCCGCCCTCGGCTGCATAGATCTCCGTGCCGTAGGGTGCGGCAATGTCGATGCCCTTATGGTTGCGGTCGCTGATATAACCATCGCTGATATAACCGCCGTTCAGCGGCCAGCCGAACATGCCGTTGCCGGTGAACACTGTTTCCTTGCTTGCAGGCTCGGGGGAATAGGTGCCGATGCCGATCTGCTCGGGAACCGGCTCCTTGGTGATGGCAGAACTGAGCACCTTGCGGCTGCTCTCCACGCCGTCAATGTAGATGATCTCCACCTCGCTGTTTTTCTCACCCATCACACCTCTGGAGATGACCTCCCGTGCACCGAGGTTCAGTGCGGAGGTTTCGACCTCCACGCTTGCATAGTCGATGTAGGTCATGACGGTCATGTTCTTGGTGTAGGCAATGGGGATGAAGCGTGAGGTCGTCAGGACTTTCACCATGCCGCCCTCTTCAAAGTTACGATCCATGTGAGGATTCAGCTCCTGAAGCTCCTCCATGGTCATGTCGAACTTTGCTGCAATGAGCTGGGGGGAATCGCCCGACTGGATGGTATAGCGGCTCTCCGTTTCGGTTTCGGAGCGGAGGATCCGCATGATCTCGGAGGGGGTCGCAATGGTATCGGTGAGGTAAACACCCTGCTGATACTCGATCTTCTTGGTGTAGTAGACTTCGCTGACCATGTCGTTCAGGCTGAGGGCGTATTCTTCGAGTGCCTTGTCCATTGCC
The DNA here is from genome assembly GCA_017462785.1 of Oscillospiraceae bacterium. GTDB lineage: Bacteria > Bacillota > Clostridia > Oscillospirales > Ruminococcaceae > UBA3855. The sequence continues at coordinate 21,038 of JAFTQJ010000068.1, forward strand.
GCTGCAATGACCTGATAATTGGCAACTGCACCGATGAATTCACCGTCCACATAGACACCGTATGCCTCTGTGAGGGATTCCTTGGAGGTTGCGAGGAGTTTGTCAGCGATGGTCTGGGAGGACACATACTGGTCATCTCCGGATACGATCTTCAGGGTATAAATGGGATTGAAATGCACATCAGTATTCTCATCCGCATAGCTGATCCGCTGACGCACCTCGGCTTCGGCGGCTTCAAAATCGCTCTCGGATTCGATGATGCCAAGCTCCTCACCGTTGCAGACCACGCTGATGGCGTAGTCAAGCCCCATGCCGTACTGCACGACGGCGATCAGGAACACCACGGAAACGACGGGCATGAGGTAGTTGAAGCCCGTCCGCAGGATGCCGTGCTCACCGAATATGTACATGCCGATGAAGCGGAGGATCTGTGCCGCAAATGCCTTTGCTCCCTCCTTACGGGAACGGCGTACCTCACGGAGCATTTTTCTCGCCGTGCTGTTATGCTCTGTAAATGCATTCCGGATCGTTCTGCCCAGAAGCCGGAAGAAGCTGCCGATCTGACAGAGGGTATACCAGAGCATCCGGAAAATACCGCTGACAAGCAGCCAGATGATCTTCCAGAGCAGGGACAGGCTCTGGATGACCATCATGCCGATCCGCACCATCAGACGTTCAAAGCCGCTGTGCGGTCTGCGTTTCTTTGCAGGCTGATGCTTCGTATGCTTTTCCATATATACATCTCCCTTCTCTCTGTGTCCGCCCGTCCGAAATCCTGTGTTCGGTTACAATTATGACAAAGCGGTAACACATGTTAATCATTATAGCAGAGTTTCCGGAAAAATCAACCCAAAGAGGGGGCGAAATTCCGGTTTTTCACCAATTTCTGTAGGGCTGCACAAACATGCATCCGGAAATAGGCAGGAAATCAACAGAATGCCGTGGAAAAAGGTTCATATTCCGTCATTTTTCTCCATATCTGCCAATTTCCGCATGTCCTCCGGCAAGGGTGAGGTGATGCAGTGCACCCTCCCGTGCATGTCCGTATAGCGGAACTGTGCACAATGCAGGGCGTGGCGTTGGATGTCGGTACAGCTGCCGCCGTAGAGGTCATCCCCAGCCAGCGGACAGCCGGCATGTGCCAGATGGACACGGATCTGGTGGGTGCGTCCGGTTTCAAGGTGCAGCTCGGTGAGGGTATAGCTCCCGTACCGGAGCACCTTATAATGTGTGACTGCCGGCTTGCCGTCCGGCGACACACAGCGTTGGATGAGGGAATCCGGCACTCTGCCGATGGGGGCGGTGATGGTGCCGGATGCCGGCAGTGCACCGCAGGCGAGTGCAAGATAGGTTTTCTCAATGCGTCCGTGCAGATTCGCCGCAGCGACCGGATGTCTGGCGACTGCGACCAGACCGGAGGTGTTCCGGTCAAGGCGGTGCACCGGACGGAAGGTCAGCTCCGGATACAGGGCAGCAAAGGCATTGCCGAGGGTATCCGTGCGGTGGTTCAGGCTTGGATGGACGGGCATTCCGGCAGGCTTGTCAAAGACGAGCAGATCCTCATCTGCAAAGACCAGCGGCACGGAAAGCTCCGGATTGGGGGCGATGTCCGTGGTATCCTCGATCTGAAGCCGGATGGTATCACCGCAGTACACCGTATCCACACTGCGGATGAGCATGCCGTTTCTGGTGATGCCGTCCGGCATGTGCTTGAGGCGGCTGATCTGCCGTCGGGACACGCCGCAGTCCTGCCGCAGAAAGGTATCAAGCCTGCACGGCTGCTGGCGTTCCATGGTAAATTGCAGTATCGGCATGTGCGTCCTCCTGTTCCTGTTCACGGATGCAGATCTGGATGAAAAGGGTGTAGTCCATCATCATGTGCGGCAGCAGGAAGGGGATCGTCACCACGGGTATTGCTGCCGGAAGATACCCGAGAAAGAGCCGGATGAGCTGGAAGCGGTGTCCTCTGAGGATGACGGCTGAACGCTGCATATCCGCAAACGGCGAGCCGTCCGGATGCTCTGTGAACAAAAAGGGCAGTGCCGCTGTTCCGATGCAGAATGCTGCATAAAAGACACCGCCCGCCGCCGCAAGGCACAGGCACTGTGCGGTCAGGAACAGCTCGAAGCCCGCATCCGCCCGACCGATGCCGGCACGGAATGCCATGTCCGCCCCAAGCAGACCGAGTGCGGCAGGAAGAGCCGCCGCTGTCCGGAGAAGCTCTGCACGGAAGAAGTACCATGCACCCTGCCAGTAATCCGCAGCACGGCGGAAAAACACCCTCCTTCCCTTTGTCCGTTCCAGTCCCGAACGGGAGGTGAACCAGCTCCATGTGCCGCAGCGGATGGGCAGGAGCACACAGAAGCCCAGCATGCTCCAGAGCAGGGAGAAGAGGAACCATTCCGGTACACCGCCAAAGAACAGCTCCCTTGCGGTGAGATGTCCCCCGATCAGCAGGAAAGCGGCGGCGGCGGATGGAACAATTCTGAAAAACAGACGGACTGCCGGATACAGCAGGGATGCACGCAGGATCTGCAGGCGGCTGCCTTTCAGAATGCGTCCGGTACAGGCATGCAGTTCATGAAAATTCATTCGTTTTGCTCCTTACATATTATAATAGCGGATTTGCATCCGTATGTAAGGGGCATCTGCATCAGTCCCTTGAATAGGGGGTCATGCCGAGGATCTCAAAGACCTGTGACTGCTGCCACATCTGGGCAGTGAACATGATCTCAAAGCCCTCGCCCGGTTCACAGGTCAGCTCCTGTGCGGAGAGCTTGGGCAGACCGAAGCAGGTCAGCATATTGGTGATGACACCGCCGTGGGTGATGACAGCACAGTGATCGAGATCGTTTTCCATCATATCCATCAGCATTCTGTGCAGTACCTCGAAGCTGCGGACACAAAGCTCCGCCGTACTCTCGCCGTTCGGCGGACGGACATCCGGCGAACCGCCACGCAGCCATGTTTTATAGTCCTCACGCTGGATCAGCTCGTCCACGGATTTTCCGTCAAAATCGCCGAAATTCAGCTCACGCAGTTCCTCCGCTACATACAGCTCCTGATCCGGAAACAGGATCTCCGCTGTTTCTGTGCAGCGTTTCAGGGGGCTGCTGTATACCCTCTGTACTCTCGGATATTCGTACAGATCCAGCTTGCTGCAAAGCTCCGCAGCACCCTTGTCGGACAGGGAATAATCCGTACTTCCGATATAAATGCCCTTTTCATTCGCCGTTGTCCGTCCGTGACGGATCAGGCTCATCCGATAACCTCGCATGTGATGCTCCTCCTTTGGATGTACCGGCTCACGGAAAGTGTCACCGGTCAAAAATAGATATTTTGTACAATTTCTATGTACAAACTTTGTATCTATTGTGTTTTTGAATAAGTTTTAAGTAAAAAATGCTTCAATTTTCCACGAATCTTCCACTTTACAATCAGTATAATGTGGGGTATAATTATATAGGCAGGATATTTTCCATTTGAACACTCAGGAAAGGAGCACTCCATTCATGAATACAGATTTCCCAAGAATTATTGCATTGCAGAGAAAGGAACGGCAGATCAGCCAGAAGCAGGCTGCTGCGGATCTTGGCATTTCACAGGCACTGCTCTCCCATTACGAAAAGGGCATCCGTGAATGCGGACTTGATTTTCTGGTCAAGATCGCAGACTACTATAACGTTTCCTGCGACTATCTGCTCGGCAGAACCCCCGAACCGGAGGGCAAGACCATCACCATGGAAGAAATTCCGGATGATGACGGCAATAACAGCATGCCCAGCCCCGAGGTGGTCGCATTCAACAGAAAGATCATCAACAATTCCATCAGTCTGCTGTTCTCACTGGCACAGAAAGCGAATAGTATTACACTGATCAAGGAGATTTCCTCCTATCTGATGCTTTCTGTTTACAAGCTGTTCCGCATCGTCTACAATGCAAACCCCCACAATGACCAGAAGCTGTTCTCTGTGCCGAAGGTCGTAGCCAATGACGATTCCAGTGCGATCGTGTGCATGAACGAAGCTAACATCAAGGCGGCATCCAGCGGCATCCCGATCGGTGAGAATGACTGCGTGACAAACTCTGACATTCTCTATCTGACAACATCCATTCTGTCCCAGTCCTATCCGGAATATTCCTCTTCCCTGCTGATGCTCATCAAGATCAGCGAGGACAGCATTCACAAGAAGAGGAATGCGTAAACAGCTACCCTATTATTGTACCACATTTTTCAGCAAATGAAAAGTGTTTTTGCAAATTTTTTCAATTGCTGTTTTCCCTCTGCCCACAGCAGTCGGGCAGGGGGAATTTTATATCTATCCACATAGGAGGTTTTTATGCGAAAACTCAACGGCATCCGGCTGGCTCATGCTAAAAACACCGCCGGAAGTGCATTCATCACGCTGCCGCCGCCGCAGAAGGTCCTGATCCCGATGTCCATGCACATGGGCGTTCCCTGTGAGCCGGCAGTAAAGCTCCGACAGCAGGTCAGCGTGGGCGAATGCATCGGCACAAGTGATGCATTCTTTTCAGCGGACATTCACGCCAGTGTATCCGGCACGGTCACAGCGATCACGGATTACCGCATGGCAAACGGCAGCTTCTGCAAGGCGGTCGAGATCACATCCGACGGGCTGATGACACCCTATGCAGAACTGAAGGCTCCGCCGTGCAGCACCCGTGAAGAATTCCTTGCGGCTGTCCGCAGAAGCGGTGCGGTGGGTCTTGGCGGTGCGGGCTTCCCGACCCATGTCAAGCTCAATCCCAAGAACAAAATCGAATTTCTCATCATCAATGCGGCGGAGTGCGAACCCTATATCACCTCCGATGACCGCACGATGCAGGAAAAGCAGACCGAGATCATCGGCAGCATCCGGCGTGTGATGCGGTTCCTTGACATTCCGGAATGCTTCATCGGCGTGGAAAACAACAAGCCCGATGCGATCAGGATCCTCACGGAATGTGCGGAAAAGGACGATTCCATCACCATCGTTCCCCTGCCGCCGGTCTATCCGCAGGGTGCGGAAAAGGTGCTCATCTACAACATCACCGGACGCATCGTGCAGGAGGGACAGCTCCCCTCCGATCAGGGCGTGATCGTGATGAACGTTTCCACCATGGCGTTTCTGGAGGAGTATTTCCGGACGGGAATGCCGCTGGTGTCAAGAAGCCTCACCATTGACGGTGACGCCATCGGAAAGCCCTGCAATGTGACGGTTCCGGTGGGTACGTCCATCCGTGAGGTGCTGGAATATGCACAGTGCCGCTTCGAGGATGTACGCCGTCTGATCGGCGGCGGCCCGATGATGGGTGCGGGACTTCCCTCCTTTGATCTGCCCGTAACCAAGACCAATAACGCAGTACTGGCGTTGACGAGTGATAAACCGGCTGTGACCACTGCCTGCATCCGGTGCGGCAGGTGTGTGAATGTCTGTCCGCTGAAGCTCATGCCGACCGCAATGGAACAGGCATACCGCAGACGGGACAAAGCAGAGCTGGAATCACTGCACATGAGCCTTTGCATGCTCTGCGGCTGCTGCAGCTATGTCTGTCCTGCCAACCGTCCGCTGGTGGAAAGTCACCGGCTTGCAAGGGACTTCATGCGTCAGAAATAGGGAGGTCGAACGATGAACAAATTACATATTGCGGCATCGCCCCATATCAGGGATGAGATGTCCACACAGAAGATCATGATCCTTGTCATTGCTGCACTCATGCCGGCGGCTGCGGCTTCGGTCATTCATTTCGGCTGGAGGGCACTGGTGCTCCTGCTGTTCTGTACGTTTTTTTCCATGGCATGCGAGGGACTCTGCCGACAGATCATGAAGCGTGAGCAGACCATTTCCGACGGCAGTGCGGCACTGACCGGACTTCTGCTGGCAATGAATCTGCCCGTCACGCTCCCCCTCTGGCAGGCGGCTCTGGGCTGTTTCATTGCGATCGTCATCGTCAAGCAGCTGTTCGGCGGTCTGGGGCAGAACTTCGCCAATCCTGCGATCACCGCAAGAATCGTGCTGATGGTGTCGCTCACCCCCTCCATGACCAACTGGATCGCACCACGCACAACGGCTGGCGATGCGTTCAGCTATGATGCAGTTTCTTCCGCTACGCCCCTCGTTTCCGGCACAGCCTCCATCAGTGAGCTGTTCTGGGGCAGCACGGGCGGCTGTCTGGGTGAAACCTGTGCAGCGGCACTTCTTTTCGGCGGTCTGTTCCTCATTTTCATGGGCATCATCTCCCCCGTTACGCCCCTTGCCTTTCTTGGTACGCTGGCGGCAGCAGTGTTCCTTGAAACGGGCAGTATGAATGATGTGGTATACCACCTGCTTTCCGGCGGTCTGCTGCTGGGTGCGTTCTTCATGGCAACGGACTATGTGACCACGCCCATCACGGCAAAGGGCAAGCTCATTTTCGGCATCGGATGCGGTCTGCTGACCTTCCTCATCCGTTTTTACGGCAGTTTTCCGGAGGGCGTTTCCTTTGCGATCCTGCTGATGAACATTCTCACACCGTACATTGACAAATTCACCATGTCACATCCGTTCGGTGCGGTATCCGGAAGGGGGGCAAAATGATGCAGAAGATCCTTCCTTCCCTCGTCCTCATGCTGGTCTGTGCGGTGGTCTGCGGACTGCTGGCGGCTGCGAATGCCGTCACCAAGGATAAGATCGTGCAGGCGGAGGCTGACAAGGTGCAGAAGAGCCTGACGGCGGTCTTTGGCGAGGACACCTACACGGAGCTTTCCACGGATGCAGAGGGGATCACGGCGGTGTACCGGAATTCCGCCGGCATGTACATTTTTGACATTACAGCGGACGGCTACGCCAAGGGCGGCATCCGTGCACTCATCGGTGTGGATCCGGACGGCACGGTGGCGGACATCGGCATCGTATCGCTTGCAGAAACGCCCGGACTTGGCACAAAAATCAATGATCCCGCCTATCTTGCAGCGTATAAAGGCATCGAAGGGAGCAAAGCAGCCCCCGACACCATTTCCGGAGCGACCTACTCTTCCAAGGGTCTGGAATCCGCCGTGCAGGCGGCTCTGGATGCTGCGGCACAGATCAAGGAGGTGGAATAATGGCTGAAAAAAGCTATCTCAAAGAATTTACGAAGGGACTCATCAAGGAGAATCCCACGCTCGTCGGACTGCTCGGCATGTGTCCGACACTCGCAGTCACCACACAGGCGGTCAATGGTCTGGGTATGGGACTGGCAACGACCTTTGTACTGGTCGGCTCGAATCTGGTCATTTCCCTCCTGCGGAAAGTCATTCCGCAGACGGTGAAGCTCCCCTGCTACATCGTGATCATTGCCGGCTTTGTGACACTCATTGAATTCCTGATGCACGGATTCCTCCCCGACCTCTATGATGCTCTCGGCACATTCCTCTCCCTCATCACGGTCAACTGCATCATCCTCGGACGTGCGGAGATGTTCGCCTGCAAGAACAAGGTGCTGCCCTCCGTGCTGGATGGTCTGGGCATGGGGCTTGGCTTCACGCTCGCCCTGTTCACGATGGGTTCGCTGCGTGAGATCTTCGGTGCAGGAAGCTGGATGGGACTTTCCCTGCCGGAAACCTTCCCGACCATGACGATCTTCGTCCTGCCTGCCGGCGGCTTCTTCGTTCTCGGCTGTGTGATTGCGGCGGTTTCCAAACTGACAAAGAAAAAAGCACCCGCAGGTGTCGGCTGTGCCGGCTGCCCGAATGCAGCGGCATGCGGCGGCGGATGCAGTACAGAAAAGGAGGCAGAGGCATGACAATTTTGCAGACAATGGTTTCCGTCATGCTTGCAGCGATCCTGACGGATAACTATGTACTTTCCAAATTCATGGGAATCTGCCCGTTTCTGGGCGTTTCCAAAAAACTTTCCTCCAGTCTTGGCATGGGTGCGGCGGTCATTTTCGTCATGGCATGTGCGGCGGCTGTGACCTATCCGGTCTATCAGCTTCTGGTTGCCTTTGACCTTGCCTACCTCCAGACGGTGGCTTTCATTCTCATCATTGCACTGTTCGTGCAGCTCGTGGAGATCGTGATGCGGAAGCTCCTGCCGCCGCTGTACAAGGCTCTGGGTGTTTACCTGCCCCTCATTACGACCAACTGTGCAGTACTGGGCGTGACGCTGAACAATATTGATGACGGGTACAGCTTCGGGCTGTCCGTGTGGAATGCGGTCTGTGTCGGCATGGGCTTCACGCTTTCCCTCATCATCTTTGCCGGTGTCAGAAGCAAGCTCGAAAACGCCGATATTCCGGAAACCTTCAAGGGAATTCCGGCAACACTGATTGCCGCCTCGATCGTTTCTCTGAGTTTTTCGGCATTTTCCGGCATGATTTAAGGAGGCTGCGATGAGTATTGTATTACCTGTTCTGATCTTTGCAGGCATGGGACTTGCAGCAGGCATCCTGCTGACAGCGGCATCCTCCTATTTTGCGGTAGAATCCGACCCGACCATGGAACGCATCACCGAAGCACTCCCCGGTGCCAACTGCGGTTCCTGCGGCTTTGCAGGCTGTGCGGACTATGCACAGGCAATTGCGGACGGCAAGGCAGAGCCGAACCTCTGCAAGCCGGGCGGTGCGGAAGCGGCTGCGAAAATCGGCGAAATCCTTGGTAAGAATGTGACTGCGGCAGAGCCGGAGGTCATGGCGATCCACTGTAATGGTACCTGTGATGCGACCGGAAGCTTTTATGATTACCGTGGAACGCCCACATGCCGTGCGGCGGCGGCGAATTTCGGCGGCAGCGGCATGTGCAGCTTCGGCTGTCTGGGCTTCGGTGACTGCATGGCGGTCTGTGAGGAGAATGCGATCTGTCTGAAGGACGGCATTGCACACATCATCGAGGAACGCTGTCTTGCATGCGGAAGATGTGCGGCAGCCTGTCCCAAGGGACTGCTCTCCCTGCGTCCGAAATCCAATCCCGTCACAGCAGCCTGCTCCTCCAAGGCAAGCGGCAAGGACACCAAGCTTGCATGCAAAAACGGCTGTATCGGCTGTAAGATCTGCGAGAAGAAGTGTCCCAACGGTGCGATCACCGTGCAGGAGCTTCATGCAGTGATCGACTATACGAAATGCACCGGCTGCGGCATCTGTGCGGATGCGTGTCCGGTGAAGGTGATTCATAAATAAAAACATGACCCCCGTCCGGTGTGAACGGACGGCGGGTCGCCGCTGACGATCTCTGCCTTTGCACTTCGTGCAAGCGGCAGAACCATTAGCCCCCAAACATATTGATAACCCAATTAAACCTTTCCGATTTTAACAGAGATGGATAGAATATTTCACTATTTTACGATGGTTCAATTCCATAGCCACATTGATTTTGGCAAGGTATAATTGGGGGAGCAATAACATGACCCCCGTCCGGTGCGGACGGGGGTTTTGTTTATTGCGGGAAATAATTGGTGCAGAGATATTCTACTCGTTCTGCCGGTGAAAGCAGTATAAAACGCTTCATGATCGCTATATCAAATACATTCACTACACCATCCTTCGTGAAATCCATCGCCTTCACTGCATTTTTATCTACAGAAAGGCTGCCAAGGAGATACTTGTTCATCGCTACCAGATCCAGCACACCTGCGATCCTGCCGTCACCGTTCACATCCCCAAGCACCGCTTTCTGGTCAATGGGCGTAGTGGTAGTTTCCGTCGGAGTGGTGGTGGTTGCCTTCGTCGTGGTAGTTGCTTCGGTTGTGGTTGTCGTGGTGGTTGCTTCGGTGGTGGTTGTCGTGGTACTGGTGGTAGTAGTGGTGGTAGTCGTCGTAGTTGTTGTTGTAGTGGTGGTAGTGGTAGTTGTAGTAGTTGCAGCAGTTTCCTCAGTTGTTGTTTCTGCTTCTGCCGGCTCCGGAAGAATGTAGCTTCCGATGTCGATTTTACTAACAATCGGGCTATTGCAGTTTATGCTCGTATAGATCTCCAATGTGTTCTTTCGATAATCAACGCCAATGCCGTAGATCTGCTGTGTTTGGCGTGTTGTTTCATCCAGCTGATAGATTTTCTGAATGTCAAAGCTGCCGTCAGTCCGCTGCTGGATCTGATAAACCTCCGTTGCACTATTCAGGAAAATGTCACCATTGAAAGCCTGCATTGCACTGAAAAAACCGTCGCCGATCCCGTAATAATCGATCATACCAGTCGAACTATCATATCCATTCCATCTGAAGCCTATATCCATGATCTCGGTAATGACTTCTGTTTTACCTTCCTCATTGAAGTCCATCAGCACACATCGGTAATCTTTGGAATTAGGAACAGGTTCGATCACTGCCCAGCCGCCGGCAAACGGTACGATCTTTGAAAAGACCTGTCTGCCATTCACACCAGTCCAGATCTCATCATTATAGTCAGAAGAAACGAGGGGATCGTTTACGCCGTTCGCCATAACGAAATCGGTAACAATGTCCTGATCTTGCTTACGAATTGCTTCGGTAATTCCGGAATTATCCCGCAGTAATGCAACATGGGACACCAGACCGGGGTACAAAAAACCGTGGGAATCGCCGGTGGATGTATCTACATGGTACATCTGATCATTAATTGTAACAATATTCCACATATGGTTGCCTTTGGTGCTCTTAATTTGCTGGCAAGCCACACCTGTACGGCGAAGCAATACGCTGTACAGCCAAGCATACCCCTCACAATTGACCTCTTTCTGTTCCAGTACATCATTGAGCAGACAACCTGCTCCCTTCTCATTTGTATATTTACAATAGTCACATACAACGCCATAGAAGTAAAGTGCCTTTTCAACATCCGTCCACTCCGGATCCACACCAGTACACAGCATATCAAGCTCTGCAATCAATTTATCATACGATGCAAAATACGCTTCATCGCTCTGCTCCGGATCAATATATGTCGGTGTAATCGAGGTATAGTATGAAGATCCATTGCCCGTTCCCACCTTGGTCGACAGAACTCCGACATCGGAAGTCATCACAACACATTGATAGATCCGCTGCAAAGCACTTGAGTTTTCATCATTGACGGGAAGCATGAAACCATACTTGCCAAGCGGAATGCTCTTCCTATGTTCCTTCAAACCAGCATAAATCCTCTCAGCAATTCTCTGTGTAATCTCCGGTGTAAACTTGCCGATTGCTCCGAGATCGGAAAAATCAGGAACATCCTCAGGGATGATGAGATCGTCTTCCTTCTCATCCTCATTCAGTTCACTGTCATCTTTTTCATCCTCGTCGAGTTCGCTGTCTCCGCTTTCATCCTCTTCGGTTTCGTTTTCTGTGACCTCCGTTTCCATCGAACCTTCCTCGGACTCTGCATAAACGTCCGCCGGAAATGCGGCTGCATTTGTGAATGCGATGCACGCTGCTATACAGAATGCAATTTTCTTAATTATACTATTTGTCATAACTCCCACTCCTTTTGCTGTTTGTCATCCTACCATAGACGTAACTAAAAACGATTTCTATGCCTATATTTTATCATTTTTTGTGACTTTTGTCAATGAGTATTCCATTTTTCTACTTTTTGCATATACGGTAAGTATATGTTTTCGGCATAGTGCATTAAAAATATTTTGAAATTGTGACAAACTATGAACTGAATATTTCCAATTGAAAAGATGCTGCTGTACGAGCGTACAGCAGCACCAAAAAAGAGAGAGATTTATTTTGTCAGAAGGGCACGCTTGAGCAGTGCGAGGTCAAAACCGTCCACAACGCCGTCACATGTCAGGTCATATTCTGCATGATCCGCTACGTTCACGTCCTCACCGAGCAGATAACGCTGGATCGCAACCACATCGACCACACCTATATTCTGATCAGGTGCTTCTGTCGATGCTTCGGTTTCTTCCTGCGGTGTATCCGTCAGACCGAGCTGTGCACTGAAATCAGCAAGATTCACCATATGCTCCGTAGGCTCAGAAAGCGGATCGGGGGAAGTGTAATAATACATGATGCCGTCATCAATGTGCATGCCGTAGATAGCGGAACCATCCGCCTTCTGTTCTTCGGTCAGACCAAAAAGCCACTGGAAATTGCCGTTGTTGTAAGCCATCATATTATAGGGTGTTGTGTAGAACAGGATGCCCTGATACACATCCGTAACTGCATAGCTGCTTGTATACCATTTGGTCTGGTTCGTACCTGCAACATACCAGAGGTCGCTCAGGTGGAACAGGTGCTTCTCCACGATTTCACCAGTCACCGGATCCACTTCTGTTGTTTTGAATTGCACCGTTGTTTCATTGCCCTCTACGGCATAGATACCAACCCATGAACCGTCTTCCAGCTTCTGCATGCTGCTTCCGCCGCCATCCCAGAAACCGCCGTTGTCGTACTGATCGGAAACCGGCATTTCGCTGACCGGTGTTCCGTCCACCAGTGTCCAGTCAGAACCGTTAAGACCAGCTGCGTACATTGCATCCGTGCTCTTCATGAATCTGGTGTGTTCAACACGTCCCAGAGCATTGGAGCTGTCATCACCGGTCACATCTACATGGTACCAGCTGTCACCGATCTCTACCAGATTCCAGCCATGATTCGCTTCCTTACTCTCAACGATCATGGAATTGACACCCACACGATGCAGGAGCATGGTATAGAACTGCGAATAGCCTTCACAAACTGCCTTTTCACGGGTGAGCATAGCGTAGGCGGTATGCCGCAGATCTTCCTCTGCAGGATCTGCATACTCTGTATAATCATAGCTGCAGTTTTCTGCCATCCATTCATGGAGGAAGAGTGCTTTTTCCAGATCAGAAAGATTCGGATCTACTTCTGCTGTGATCTCGTCCAGTTTCAGCATCATATTTTCATACTCTGCCGCATAATTCTCCGGAGCTACCAGATAGGTCGGAACGATGGAGGTGACACCTTTGCTGTTTGCACCCCACATTATTTTGCGTCTGTCAGTGAGAATACCCACATCCCAGCCGGAAGCAACTGTCTTAAAAACAAGCTGGAGCGATCCGGTCGATGCTTCATCAATACCAATCACAGGCATCCCCTCGCCACGCATGGAAATCTTGGGCTGACCCTCTACCAGCCCCTGATAAATTGCAGCGGCGATCTTTTCGGTTTCTTCCTCGGTAAATACTCCGATCGCTCCAAGGTCGGAGAAATCCGGTGTGCTCTCCTGTGCACTTACAGGAAGCAGCATCCCCTGCACCATTGTCATGCAAATCGCTGCACTTGCAGCCAGCATCTTTTTTATACTAATAGTCATAATCTCAGCCCCTTTTCCATATAGTTCATGATATCGAAAACGTTATATCTCACGAATTTACATACTCATTATATCATTTTTTGTACAAAAAATCAATAGTTTTTATTTTTTTCTACTTTTTGCATATACAGGACGTATAGCGATTTAGCACAATGCATTAAAAATATTTCCAAACTATGCTGAATTGTGAATTTTGTATTACCATATGCAGGAACCCCACCACCGCACAGAAAAATCCCCTCTTTGCAGCGGGGATCAGCTTGTAGAAAAAGTCCTTTTTCTTAGGGTTGGGCATCCTGTAACTGCCCCCACCCCAACCCCTCCCCGAGGGGAGGGGCTATGTTTGGAGGGTACTGCGTACCCTCAACCCGCCAAAGGACTTCGTCCTTTGAACCTAACAAGGTTTTTCGACAGACTGA
>JAFTQJ010000069.1 GCA_017462785.1 Oscillospiraceae bacterium
CGGACGGTTCGGGTCGATCCGCAGGGTGCAGTGATCCCCGACCCTGTAATTGATCACACTGTTGCCGTTCTGATCCTGCCTGAAATAGGTTCTGCCGTTCCATTCATACCGCCAGACCGGAGAATTGCTATTCACCCTGCCAAGACCGCTGCCCCGGCGATGGATGTGGTAATTGATGCTGACACATTCCGCATCGACATCCTGTGTGCAGAACAGGCATTCACGGATACGCAGCACAAGTCCGGCAGCGAACAGAACAATGCCGAAAAGCAGAAAAATTCCTAATGGACTGAAAATGATCCTGAACATAGGCATATACTCTGCCCTCTAAAAATCAAACATTGAATCGGAATACGACAATATCTCCATCCGCCATCACATAGTCCTTGCCCTCAAGACGCACCAGACCCTGTTCCTTGGCAGCTGCCATCGTGCCGCATCTCATCAGATCATCATAAGCAATGACCTCGGCACGGATGAAGCCCTTTTCAAAATCCGTGTGGATCTTTCCGGCTGCCTGCGGTGCCTTGGTGCCCTCTGTGATCGTCCATGCACGCACCTCCTGCTTGCCGGCAGTCAGGAACGAGATCAGACCCAGCAGGCTGTAGCCCGTCTGGATGATGCGGTTCAGACCGGATTCCTCCAGACCAAGCTCGGAGAGGAACATTTCCTTATCCTCATCGCTCATGTCGGAGATCTCCGCTTCCACCTGTGCACAGATGGGCAGTACTGCGGCATGCTCTTCCTCGGCAATCGCCTTGACTGCCTGAAAATGTGCATGTCCGGAGAGATCCGATGCAAAATCCTCCTCACAGAGATTTGCCGCATAAATCACGGGCTTGCCGGAGAGAAGGGGTGTATCATGCAGAAATTCCTGCTCATCCTCCGTCACATCAAAGCTTCTTGCGGACTTGCCCTCTTCGAGGTGAGCCGCCAGACGCTCGAAGAAATCCACCTGTACAGCGGCTTTCTTGTCGCCCTTCATCAGCTTCTTTGCACGGTCGATACGACGCTGCACCATTTCAAGGTCGGAGAAGATCAGCTCAAGATTGATGGTTTCAATATCTCTTGCAGGATTCACACTGCCGTCCACATGGATGATGTCCATGGACTCAAAGCAGCGGACAACATGCACGATCGCATCCACCTCACGGATGTCTGCAAGAAACTTATTGCCCAGACCCTCGCCCTTGGAGGCACCCTTGACCAGACCTGCAATATCCACGAATTCGAGGGTTGCGGGGGTGAACTTATCCGGATCATACATCTTTGCCAGCTCATCGAGTCTGGTATCCGGCACGGATACCACTCCGACGTTCTTTTCAATGGTGCAGAACGGATAGTTCGCAGACTGTGCCCCTGCATTTGTCAGGGCATTGAACAATGTACTTTTTCCCACGTTGGGGAGACCTACCATACCAAGTTTCATAATTTCCTACTCCTAATCTGAATTTGCGGCATTGCATGCCGGTATTGAATCATGGGGCTGCAAGGAACGAAAGCCGTCCCTTGCTGAAAGCCCTCAGACTTCCTGTGTATTATGCTGATCGTTGATGTCCGCAATGATGGTGCTGCCCCTCATGCTGAACTGTCCGTTCTTGGAACCGGCTTCATGGGGCTTGGCTGCGAGAATGTAGGCATTGAGCTGTGTGCCCTCCAATGCGACATTACCGCTGCCCTTGGCATCACCGATGCCCGTGATCTCACCGCCCTCGGCATTGACCTCGATCTTGCAGTTCTTCACATAGACATCCACCTTACCGCCGATACCGCCGATACAGGTACCGAAATTGGTACGCATATGGTACCGCTGACGGCAGTTTTCCACATAGACTTCACCGCCGCCCTGATTGAGCACACCGATGCCGACCACACGGCTGCCGCCGCCTGTGAAATTCAGGTCGGTCTTGCATTCGATGCTGGTTTCACCGGAAAGGCTGCCCATGCCCACGCTGCTGATGCCGCCCATTTCCAGCTCCAGCTGGCAGCTGTCGGAGGTGTAGATCAGCGAGAAGCCGTCCATACAGCCGATGCCCACGCCATTGGGAGAGGCAACCTCGACACGGATGTCACCGGTTTTCAGGTGGATCTCCGAATCATCGGGATTTTTGCCGCCGCCGATGCCGACACTGCGGTCACTGTTGCAGATGATCTCCAGTCTGCCGGTGGATTCGAGCGTGATGCAGCCATAGCTGCTGTCACAGTCGCCGCCGATGCCGTAGCCGATCTTGGAATAGCAGTCGATCTTCAGATCACCGCTGCCCTTGAGATCGAAGAACGAGCCCTGCGGCACACGGATGCCCATATAGTTCAGGGAGTTCTTTCCCTCCACATGCATGGTCAGCTGTGCATAGCTGCCGATGGCAATACAGGGCTTTTCCTTGCTGATGAGGTTGACATTCCGCAGCGTCAGCTCACAGCTGTGGTTCTCCATAATGGCGATATGGATCGGAACGGTTTTTTCCGGATCGCCGATGATGGTCATATTATGACGGAACACATGAATATCCGTATAATTCTGGAGTGCCAGATCCACAAGGTCGAGCACCTCATCATTATGGGCATTGTAGATCTTCTTGTGTCCGCTGCTGTTTTCGAGGTTGGTATTGATGATGACATCCCTGACCTCCGCTGCCACTTCTTCCAGCAGATAGGGCTTGGGACGGGAGGTATAATAGCCCTGCACGAGATCCACGCCCAGACGGATGACGGTCCGCAGATCCTCCTCCTCCTCGATGCCCTCTGCAAGCACCTGAATCTGGTTATCATGGGCATAATCAATGATGCCGGACACCAGCTGCTGCTTCTTGACATCCCTGCAGATGCCGTCGATCAGGCAGCGGTCGATCTTCACATAGGCAGGCAGATTCCGCAGGAGCGTGGCAGTATTGGCATAGCCCGTGCCGTAGTCATCAATGGCAATCTGTCCGCCGAGTGCCGCACAGCGTTTCTTGACGATGAGCAGATCCTCCTCCCCTGCTACGGACTGTTCAATGATCTCAAGAACCGTCTTTTCAAACAGTCCCTCATAGGTCAGCATCAATGCATTGTAGTCATGGTCATTCAGCGGTGCAGAGGCAATGCAGTTGATGAAGAGCTTTTTATTGGAGAATACATTCTGGTGCTCACTGAGGAACTTCATGCAGTTGAACATGGTGGCATATTCCACATCATACAGGCGGTTGTACTTCTGAGCAAGGCTCAGGAGCTTGTCCGGAGTGAAATGCTCATTTCTCATGAGTGCTTCATATGCGACAATATTTCCGGTATGTGCATCCACAATGGGCTGGAAGTGATAGGTCAGCTGGTTTTCGCTCATGATGGTATTGAACAGCTGTTCCTCACGGTATTCATCCTTTTTCCGTTCATAGGCTTCCATGGAGAAGCGTGTGACGGGGTTTTTCTGGTGGTGCTGTGTTTCAAAGAGAGCGAATTCCGCATAGGGAATGAGCCTGCTCAGGGTACTGCCTGCCTCCGGATGGACGGCAAGACCTGCATGGAGCTTCAGGGAGGAACGTGCAGCACTGTGCACGGGCTGTCCGAAATCGTCGGAAATGGTGCATTCTGCAATGGCACTGCACATCTGTTCGAGCAGCATCATCACATTGGCATCCTCCATATCCACGAAGCACACATAGAAATTCTGGAAGGATTTGGTCGCAAAGATCACCTGTTCACCGGCAAATCTGCCGAGCACCTCCGCAACGGATGCCATGCAGTAATTGGTGCTGTTGGCATTGGAGAAATCGGTGATCTTATCAAGTCCCTCGATATGGAGTGCCGCAATGGAAACACGCTTGGATTTCTGGAATCTCCGCTGCACGATGGCGGAGAAAGCCGGAAAACGGAGCATACTGGTCACATCATCAAAATCCTGATGCCGGTAGTCAGCCGCCTGCTGACCGACACGGCGTGTGATCTCCTCCACAAAGCCGATCTCATCCTCGGAACGCTGGGAACGATGGATCTTGAAAAAGCGTTTTTCCGCACCGACACGGATCAGGTAGAGATCCTGCTCACCGTCCACCGGTTCTGCGGTCAGTCTTTGCATCAGTTCACGGTAGCTGTCACGGGGCATGGATTTGGCTGTGCCGAAAATACGCTGGGCATTATCATCAAAATAGGCTGTCTGCACGGATTCCTTATAAGTAAAGGAGCCGATATTGTGGAACAGACGCAGGAAGAGCTTCCAGTCCTCCGAGAGGGAAATATTGCTTTGTCTGGTCAATCGAAAAATACTCATAGTTCTGCCCTTTCTTGCTGCTGTACGGGGAGTGTTCCATACAGCGGTCGTCGTTTGTGCAGCTGCCCCCTCTGCATCTGCACATGCTTATACTAATTATACCGATTTAGATGGGATTTGTCAATGTTTTATCTGTTAATAAACGGGATATTTGTTTACAAATGCTGCGGAGATTGTAACTTTGAGAAAGTTGTGCAAAAAATGCAGCGGCAAGGGCGGCTGCCCTTGCCCCAAAAGCAAAACCGGCAGAAACGATTCTGCCGGTTGGTCTTTAGTTAAGATAATAGTCGGAAATCAGGGCTGCTTCGGCTTCTGCGAGCTTTTGCAGGTTGGTGTCCACCAGCAGCCAGTTGGTGGAACGCAGGTTCGTGTGGTAGCTGTGCTCCATCAGGATGCCGGGTACACCCACGGAGGCAGCTCCTCTCAGTACGCCGTAATAGTCGCCGTTGTCACCCACACGGTTGCGGATGCCGCCCTCCTGTGTGGTTCCCATGACCTCATGCACCTTGTCCGCAAGCAGGATGCCAAGCGGATTGACTTCCTCGGTGATGGTGCAGTAGGCTGTGGGCATGTCCAGCGAGGAATTGTTTGCCGCATCGCTGTGCAGGCTCAGGAAGAGATCACAGCCCTTTGCAAGCTTACCACGCTCCACTACGGCAAGATCGACCTCCTGCTCGGCTCTCGTGGTCATGACTTCAATGCCGTATTCCTCCAGCTCCGCTTTGAGATAGAGGTGCAGCTTCCATGTCATCTCGGATTCCCAATACGCCGAATTCACCGGACTTCTGTTATATTTCGCATAATGCCCCGCATCCAGACAGATCTTCAGCGGATTGTACACACCATCGGAATCGAATCGCTTCTTCACGCCGTCGATCACCGTGATGCCCGTGCACATAATACCTTCTTCTGTGAAATAATAGGTTGCCCCGTCAATGTCCAGCCAGCCGGAACCCATGATGCCGCCGTCACCGAACCAGTACACCGCATCCCCCAGCTCCGTGAAGCCCTTTGCAGCACTGCCGTCGGGGTGGAAATAGCAGGTATTGCCGCCCAGCTCCTGCCAGCCGGTGAGCATCAGACCGCTTTCTGTGAAATAGTAGGAAAGCTCCTCATACTGCATCCATCCGGTATGCAGGCGGAAATTTTCAGCGGCATAGTATGTATTGCCCTCTTCATCCGTGATCCAGCCGGACTGGAGCACGCCGTCCGCATCGGCATAATAGACCGCATAGCCAAGCGGCAGGGGATCGCCGTCCGCACCAAGCTCCGCTGCATAATTGAGGATGGCGGCGGCATCCTGTGCGTCGATCCTGCCGTCCGCACCGATGTCCGCATAGCGGCTGATGTCCTCCGCTGTCAGCTCCGGAGCAAAGGCAAGCAGAAGCTCTGCCGCAGAAATGCCCTCCACGCCCTCCTGAGCCGCAGCGTTCAGGATCAGGGAAGCATCCGCAGCATCTGCAATGCCGTCACCGCCGATGTCGCCGGCAGGATAATCCGGTACTGCCGCAAACACACCTGTCATGGGCACGCCGTCCACATAATAGTACCAGTTCCCCTCCTCATCCTGCACCATGCCGGAGAGCTGGGATTCCGTTGCTTCGGTGGTTTCCTCGGTCACTTCTGTTTCAGCGGCCGTGGTTTCCTCGGTCACTTCTGTTTCAGCGGCCGTGGTTTCCTCGGTCACTTCTGTTTCAGCGGTCGTGGTTTCTTCGGTCACTTCTGTTTCAGCGGTCGTGGTTTCTTCGGTCACTTTTGTTTCAGCGGTCGTGGTTTCTTCGGTCACTTTTGTTTCAGCGGTCGTGGTTTCTTCGGTCACTTTTGTTTCAGCGGTCGTGGTTTCCACGGTCGTTTCTGTTTCAGAGGATATGGAAGTTGTTGTTTCCTCCGTACTTTCGGACGCAGATGCTGACAGCGGTGTGAGCACGAGCATCATTGCAGCAGCGGCGGCAAACAGTGTTTTCAAATTCATGGGAATAACTCCTTTCGGTTTTTTACCATTCTGTAACCTTTTCCATTTTATAGTATACCATAGAATACCAGAATCGTCAAGTATGCATTCTGACGAAATTTCGTTTTTTCTATTGGCAGGAATCATTTTTTCAGGTACGCCCCAAAAACAAAAGCCGTACATTCCTGCACGGCTCCTGCACTATTGTATCAACACCCCTTTGGCATCCTGCGTCCGCAGAGCAAGAACTGCCCCACGGATGCGGTATGCCTTGGGACTGCCGGAGGGATTTTCAAGAACGCACTGCACCTGTGTACCGCAGATCAGACCAATGTCCTGAAGCCGCCGCCGGATCGCTCCGTGCAGCTCCAGACTGTGTACCCGTGCAGTTTCGCCGACCTCCAGCTGATCGAGGGTTCGCAGTTTCTGTTCCATATCAGCTCCCGATGGATGGTTTGTGTGGATTGCCCCACACTGCATCCTATGCGAGAAACCGGAAACGGTTACTGCTCCCCTATATGATAAAAGCCGTCATCGTATGCCCAGAGCTTTGTCCGGATGCCGTTTTTCCCGAAGGTCATCCGGATCCGGCTGATCTGTGCATCCTGCAAAAAATCCCCGAAGCTCACCCTGTCACAGAGCTGTTCACCGTGGTAGCCGCTGTAGGTCACATACCTTGCCCGCCATCCACGCTGGGAAAATCTGCACCGGAATTGCAGTGCCTCCTCCGGCTCCGAGAGGTACTGCCTGTCAAGCAGCAGCTGTTTGTGGCGGACAATATCCGCAGCGGCTGCCGCTGTATTTTCAAGCTGGTAGGCATCATAATTGTCATTGATGTCCGCCATATGGTAATTGCTCACAAGCTTTGTGGTATCCTGCACGATACCGGATTCGAGCACCTGCGTACCGGAGAGGATCAGCTGCACTGCATCGGACGGCGGCGTGAACCGCACTGTATTGCCCTGAATGAAAGGATGATACCCCGTCAGCTGATAGCCGAAATTCACGATGCTGTCCCACATGCTCGCACCGTCCTTCACAAAGATATAGCCGCTTCCTTCATACGCTTCATAGCTCACATGCGGGAACTGATAGAAGCCCGTCATGAGCTTTTCAAGCGTCATTCCGGTATGCAGCCCCGGAACCAGCTCATTCTGTGCAAGGACGGAAGTAAAGCTGCGTGACTGCACCCTGACAAAGCACCTGCCGTCCTTCCAGAACTGCTCAACGCTGTCAGCGATCCCCAGAAACACCTGCCGCATGCCAAAAGCAAGCATCACCGCATTGACCGCACCATATGCCACCCCCTGTGACAGAAAGGTTGCCGTCAGCCTTGCATAGGGCGTGTACGCCTCACATTCCAGCACCGCCGCAAGGCATCCTGTTTCCACGACCGTTCTTTCATCGGAACGGAGCGTGAGCACCAGCTCATTCATATGCTTCCCCCTCCGCCATCACGGGCACCTGCTCTGTATAAAACTGGAGCATCACCTCTGCGGCACTGCCGTCCTGTGTGAGCGTATAGGCACAGAGCACGGCTGCCGGAAAGGTCAGCCCCTGCACCTGCACATCCTCCTTTGTACCCTCGGAGAGCCGTTTGGCAAGGGCAGCCGTCACCAATGCCGTTCCCTGCCTCGGGGCAAGCTTCCCCTCCATGGTCAGCCTTGTCCCCTTGGGATAGCTCGCTGTCACAGCGGCGGCATTGCCGGAATGGCACTGCTCCCTGAGCACACGCACACCATTCATTTTCCACTTGGACAAATACAGCCTCACACCGCCGATCTCCACCGGACAGCACTGCATGGGCTGCAAGATCACTTCCGTCATGCTGTTTCCTCCGTTTCTGTGACATAGAACACACCGTTCAGGCAAAATTCACCGCCGAACACCACTTTCTGCAATTGCAGGTCCGTTTTCGGGCTTCCTGCATCCAGCCGCAGGAAAAGGCAGTCCGCACCGAGCATGGCGGGGACGATCTCTGCAAAGAAATACGTCTGCATGCTCTGTGCGTCCGCTGTCATGGGTGCAAGCAGATCGGCACGGATCTGTGCTGTGAACGGATAGGCAGCACCGCCCTGTACGGGAAATCCCTCTTTGCACTCGATCCGGCTGACGGAGAGCACTGTGAAAAGCGAGGAGGATTTCTGTCTGAGGGGAACGGCATCGAATGCAGGATAAACCTCCGGAATACCGGCATTTTTCAGCCGTTCGAGGAGCATCTGACTGATCTCATGCATAAAGCCCCACCTCACACACCGCAGAATACAAAGCCATCATCACGCAGAAGGTCGCAGCAGAGCCGCTGATAGGACTGCACCAGCTGCATGGCAAACCGCAGCTGATGCTCACTGTCCGGCTGCCTTGCGATCGTTCCGGCATAGGTGGCAAGTGCCCTTTCCCTTGCACCGTACATCTGGGTATACCGGAGATTGGCAATGGCGGCGGCAAGGTAGCACAGCCGCACCTCGGACGCATCCGAACCGGAACGAAGCTTTGCAGTCACCTCATGGATCGCCGTCATAAGCAGCGGCATATGAAGCTGCACATCCTGCTCTCCGGAGAACAGCGTAAAAAGTGAACCGATCATCTGCATATTCATGTTATAACCTCCCTGCAAATCCTATTTTATCTGCATCAGCAGCAGTATTCCTCTACATCCGCCCCGAACTCACCGGCAAGCTGCACCTGCGGTGCACCGTGTTTCTGGGCGAGCAGCTCCTGTCTGAAATCGAGCAGCTCCTGCAAATCCATCTTCTTTGCCGCCGTACAGAGAGCCTTGGACACTGCACCGCTTTTCTCCCTGCCGCAGAGCTGAAGCACCTCCGCACGAAGCTCCGTTTCCACCCGATGCAGCAGCTCCTCCTGCTTTGCGAATTGCTCCGCATGCTCCATCTCCTGCTCCTCCCTTCCTGCAAAATGTTTCGTCACGCCTGCCTGCACCTGAGCCGGAACAGCGACAAAGCTCCATTCATAGGCATCCTTCACATCATCCAGAATGATATGGCAGGTCTTGCCCCCGTAGGTTCTGCCCTTGACATGGCTGCACATGCTCTCGGTTCTGTCCGCACCGCAGACGGAGCAGAGCTGTTTTCCGGCACTGCACGACACACTGACTTCCTTTTTGATGCCGCCCTCAATTTCCGCAATGAGTGCGGCATTTTCCGCAGTCCGCACCATATACGCCTGAGCCTTCAGGCAGACATAGGGTCTGCCGTCGGCGGTCTTTTTCTGAGGATCGGGCATGACCTGTGCATCATAGATCCTTGCAGTCTGACCGCCGCTTTTCGGGTTATGGTCAAAAATCCCCGTTTTTCCGATAAAAAGCCGCTGCATCTGTGCAAGTGCGGCATCGGAAAAGCATTCCATATCCCTGTCAATATCATTATCGCAGAGGATCACATCGAAGAGATAGACCTCCTCCTCTTTCAGCTCTCTGCGTGTGAAACGGTTGATCTTTTCGAGTTTTTCCTTCATCTGAACGCACCTCCTGAATCAAGCTGCATTTGTGCAGAACGCCGTCCCCATCAAAGCGTCAGCATCTGCACAGCACCGTCAATGAGAGGACGGAAGCCCGTGTTGATGGAAATGGCGATGCAGTCGAGCTGTCGGTCGATGAGCTTGTCCGTTTCCAGTACCACGTCACTGCTCAGGATCTGTTCAAGTGCAAATGCCTGATCCAGACCGAGCACCGTCCTATCATCAAGCTGTGCACACTTGATGAGCTTTGCACCGAACGGCAGACGGATCTCCGTGGTTTCCTTGGAAGAGGCTTCGAGCATCTGGTTCATCACCAGAATCTCCGCCATGACCGCAGGAGAAGCCAGCACGGTGTTCAGGTCACAGCCGGTGAATCTGCCGTAAAGTGCCGCAAGATCGGAGTATTCCAGCGTACTGCCTGCCTTGGAGATCGCACTGCCGGATGCAGCGTTTTTCAGAACGGCAACCGCCTGACTGACCACGCTGTCGGCAAGCTGTCTGCCCACACGGCGGAGCATCAGTGCAAATACGTCCAATCTCTGCTGACGTACCGCCTCATAGGATGCCTTGATGAGTCTGCCGTACTTGACAAGTGTCACCACATCCTCGCTCTCCATGATCGCAGATGCCGGCAGCTCCTCTCCGGCTGCGGTCGTGCTGTATGCCTCGGAATCCGCCAGTGCACAGCCCTGATAACGGTTGGATTCACTGCGGGATACTACCGCTGTCATATCGGAAAGCACAGCCTCCTCCATGCCCTGTGTCACCGCACGTCTGACAAATTCAGGGAACAGCACAGCACTTTCGGTCGTTGTGAAGAATTTCTCCACCCTGTCACAGCACGCACCGTTCACACGGATGTCAAAACGCTTGAGCTGACGCTCATAGGCATCGAGCTTTGCAAGTCCGGTCTGTGCGTACTGTGCGGACGGATCCGCCTCCTCCAGTGCCTGCAAAAAGCTCTTGTTTGCGAGATGATACATACCCTTTTCCAGCTTTACTTCATTGTACATAATGATCCTCCTTCTTATTCATAGAGAAATACAATTGAACAGAAATTGTAATGCGGTCACTCTGTCCTCCCATGCTCCCTGTCAGGAATGCATTGCTTTGCAGTCCTAACGTTTTGCCTTTGTACCCCGTAGGGGTGCAATGGCAAAACGCCTTGGGATTCCAAAGGGATTCCATCCCTTTGGCAGGGGGGTGTGGGGGACAGCGTCCCCCACTACAGCTCCTGTTCAATTTGCATTGCCTGTGCATGATGCAGCCTTGCCTGTGCCAATTCGGTTTCGTCCTGCAAATTGATGGGATCCCACACGATCTCCACGCCGGCATAGCAGCCGCAGAGCTGCAGATACATTTCTGCGATCTGCCGGATCACCGGATCGAGCAAACGCCGGTAATACTCCAGCTCGGAAGTCAGAATATCCGCCTGCTGTGCGGACATCCGTTCCGTGGATGACCAGTTCAGACCCAGCAGAAACGGCGGCACGGACAGCTTGGACAGGATCTGTTCCAGCAGCTGCCGCACGGGGATCTCCGTTTCCGGCATCGTGCCGTCCGCACCGATCACCCTAATATCCACATCCCCCACCGCCACAAAATCACGGACTTCTCCGCATTTTGCCGCATGCATGCCGTCCGCCCATTCCCTTGCGATCTGCTTGGCACGCTCTCCGGCATATGCCATATCCGCCGGATCAGCGGACGGGCGGTAGGTCACTGCATACCGCACATTGCCTGCACGGTCGAAATTCTGCCCCACACATTCATAGATCCGCAGCAGGATCTCCGCAAAGACCGGCACCCCCTGCAGCAGTGATACCCCGTAAACACCGCCGTCCGGCGGTTTGAGTGCAGAAAACAGAATGCGTTCCGGATGCGGCAGCAGTACCTCCCCGTCACCACGCCGCAGATAATACTGCCGCTGCATCGCTCCGGCTCCGGCACGGACTGCCACATCCCTGACTTTGCCGTTCCACAGTCCTGCCGCATACCTGCCCTCACGGTCAAGCACGATCTCCCCCACGGCATTGCCATAGACCAGCAGACTGTCCAGATAGCTGTCCATGAAGCTGTACACCGAATGCCCCGTCAATCCCACCGGTACCTCATTCAGAAACCTGTCAAGCTGTGCCTGCATGGATGCATCCGCACATTCCACATGGAACGACCCGATCAGCCGCACCAGCTTCGAGATCGCCGCATCCACCAGAGGTACGGTACGCCGCACCTTGTCAAACAGCTCGTAGGCATACAGCTGCACCGGAAATTCCTGCCCTGCCGCATACCCCTGTGTGCTCTGCACAATGGAGATCTCCTCCTTCTACGGCTTTTTTCTCCTGAACCGCATGTTCTCACCTCGCTAAACTCATTACCATGAAATTCTGCTCCCCGTTTCCGCACAGGATCGTGGAAACAAAATACCGCATGTCATCCATTGCATGGTCGTGCTCCTTCTTCGGCACATCCCCTGCCGCCGAGGTGTTCCAGCAGTACTGCGAAAATTCACGCAGTATGTCCTCACACCCCGCATGTATGCGGATGCTCCCCGACTGCAATGCATCACTCACCAGACGAATTCCCGAAAGCACCTCATTTTTCGCTCGGATCACACGGAATCTTCCATGCTTTGCAATGCATGCAATGAAGCTCGCCGCAGACGGATCGACCACAACGCATTCCACCGCAAGTCCCTGTGCCAGATGCTCCAGCCCTGCATAATGCTCCTCATCCGTCCTTGAAACGCCCTCACGCCTTGCATCATAGTAGTACTCCCTGATCCTGTACCATACGCCCTCCGATTCCCCCCACAGTCCCATGGAGGTCGGGTTGACCGTGCCGTAATCGCAGGAAATGACATACCTCCGGCATTCCGGAACCTCCTGCACCACATGCCTGCTCCTTTGGAACATCGGATAGACAAGCCCCTCGGATACCGTCCACTTTCCAAGCACGAAGCGGTCATAGAAAACGCCGCCGTACATTCTCCGGTACCGTGCCTTCACACGCTCGGAAAGGGAGGGGTTGTCGTCCATCGTGAAATGCAGGTAGAGCACACGCTTTTCCTCGCATTTCTGGATCCATTCCCGATAGAACCAGTGGTACGGATGCTCCGGATTGCAGTTGAACCAGAGCTTCGCCCTCGCCACGGAGCATCGGGCGAGTGCCTGCTCCACAAAGGAACGGGGCATCAGAGCCGCCTCATCGAACAGCACGCCGCAAAGCGTCATACCCTGAATGAGAGCCGCCGAACCCTCATCCTTGCCGCCGAACAGATAGAAGCGGTTCGTCCGTCCCATTGCCGAAACATCGACATAATGCCGGCTCCGGCAGGGAATGCACACAAAGCCCGTATCTTCGAGCACCTGCAAAAGCGGCCGCACGAGATTGCGTTCAAGTGAGGTGATGGTCTTGCCGCAGACGGCGAATGTCCCCTTGTCAAAGGTCGCCATTGCCCAGCAGACAAACCCCAGCGACATGCAAAGCGTCTTGCCGCTTCTCACCGCACCGTCACAGATCACGGCATCCTTGCCCCTGTAGCAGTCCATTGCCCACCACCGGAGAGCAAGCCGCTGTTTCGGGGAAAACCGGCTAAACCGCATCGTCATCAGCCCCTGCCAGTGCTTCGAGCAGGCTTGCCGCCGCCGCACCGCTGTCACCTGCATGAGCGTATTCGTACAGCTTTTCCAATGCCTTGAGCCGGTCGAAGAACCTGATCTCCACACCGCCGCCCTTGTCACGCTTGATCTCGGACACATTGAACAGATTCATGCCGGAAAGCATCTCCGGCGAGGGCATTTCATCGGAAAACGCCAGCCGCACTGCGTCGTTGACCTCCCCGAATGCAAGCCCCTGCAAGCCCTCCATCACCAGCTGTGCACCCTTCTTTTTTCGAGCCATGTGCTCCCTCCTTTCACTTAACCCCTCAAAAAAAGAAAAAGTTGCACGTTTGTGTGCAACTTTTTTCAACAATTTTGAGATTTTACAATTTATTCATAATTTGATCCGTTAAAAAAATCCTCTGCTGCACGGATGCAGCAGAGGAAAAGAAGCATTTACAAAAGCGATCTGGGAATGAAAGCATTACTTGCGGAGGATGTCCACCCAGCTCACGTCCGCACCCGTGCCCTTTGCGGCAGCGTAGGAGAGGACGGCGGCGGCGTCGGACGCATCCACATAGCCGTCAGCGTTCACGTCATTTGCGGAGGTTGCCTTGATGCCTGCACCGGTGCCGTTCTGTGCAGCGATCACC
>JAFTQJ010000070.1 GCA_017462785.1 Oscillospiraceae bacterium
AAAAAAGGTCGATCAAAAACTTTTGTCCCTGCCTTCGGATTCATAAGAGTGGTTCTTCGACAGACTGACCGCCTCCTGAATGGGGGGCGGTTTTGCTTATCAAAAAAGTCTTTTCTCCGGGGTTGGGACCCCAAAGACCGACACCGCCCTC
The DNA here is from genome assembly GCA_017462785.1 of Oscillospiraceae bacterium. Classification (GTDB taxonomy): domain Bacteria; phylum Bacillota; class Clostridia; order Oscillospirales; family Ruminococcaceae; genus UBA3855. Next base: position 152 of record JAFTQJ010000070.1, read on the forward strand.
TCACCGTGCCGGAGAGCCGTCTTTGCATCCATCATGTTTTTTCAAAATTCTGCCCCAAACACTTGCAAAATTCTTCGTAATTTGCTATAATAAAGAATAGAGTATTTTTAAGGAGGCTTCATTCATGGATGAAACGATGAACACGGGGATGATCGTGGAATTTGCGGTAACGACACTTGGCGTGATCGCAATCATTGCGGTGCTCTCCCTGCTGACACCGTGGCTGGCAAAGCATGTGGACAACTGGATTGCAAAATACAGGGACAATCACTCTGCCAAGCGTGACAGCATCTATGCTGTGCGTTCCATCTATGATATTCCGCCGGAGGAAAAGAAAGCTGCTGAACAGGCGGAGATCTCCAATGACGGTGAAGCACCGGAAGAACAATAATACCGAAAGGATTTGAAATTATGGCTAAAAACGACAAGAAAATGGTGGATGCCATTACCTCCATGGATGAGGATTTTGCACAGTGGTACACCGACATCTGCAAGAAGGCGGAGCTGATCGCCTACACCAGCATCAAGGGCTGCATGGTCATCCGTCCCTACGGCTATGCGATCTGGGAGAACATTCAGCGGATCCTCGACGGCATGTTCAAGGAAACAGGACATGAAAATGTCAATATGCCGATGTTTATTCCGGAAAGCCTGCTCCAGAAGGAGAAAGATCATGTAGAGGGCTTTGCTCCCGAGGTAGCATGGGTAACACACGGCGGTCATGACAGACTGGAGGAAAAGCTCTGTGTTCGTCCGACTTCTGAAACCCTGTTCTGTGAGCATTATGCGAATATCGTACATTCCTACAGAGATCTGCCGAAGCTCTACAACCAGTGGGTTTCCGTTGTAAGATGGGAAAAGACGACCCGTCCGTTCCTGCGTTCCAGAGAATTCCTCTGGCAGGAAGGTCACACCATCCATGCAACTGCTGAGGAGGCAATCGAAGAAACAGAGCGTATGCTGAATGTCTACACCAAGTTCTGTGAGGATTCTCTGGCAATGCCCGTTGTACAGGGCAAAAAGACCGAATCCGACAAGTTCGCCGGTGCGGTTTCCACCTATGCGATCGAGGCTCTGATGCATGACGGCAAGGCTCTGCAGGCTGGTACTTCCCACTATTTCGGTGACGGCTTTGCAAAGGCATTCGAGATCGAGTACACCGACCGTGACAACAAGCGTGTGCATCCGCATCAGACAAGCTGGGGCGTGACCACTCGTCTGATCGGTGCGATCATCATGACACACGGCGATGACAATGGTCTGGTACTGCCGCCGGCAGTCGCTCCCATTCAGGCAGTCATCGTTCCGGTTGCAATGCACAAGGACGGCGTTCTGGACAAGGCAAACGAGCTGAAGGATCGTCTGGTCAAGGCTGGTCTGCGTGTCAAGCTTGATGATACGGACAATTCTCCGGGCTGGAAGTTTGCAGAGTATGAGATGAAGGGTGTTCCGGTGCGTGTGGAGATCGGCCCGAAGGATATTGAAGCAAACCAGTGTGTTGTCGTGACACGTCACAACCGTGAAAAGACATTTGTATCTCTGGATGAGCTGGAAGCAGTGGTTGCACAGAAGCTGCAGGAAGTGCATGACGGCATGTTCGCAAAGGCTCTGGCAAACCGTGAGAATAAAACCTACCAATGCACAAGCATTGAGGAGATCAACAAGGCTCTGGAAGAAAAGGGCGATGGTTTCATCGAAGCAATGTGGTGCGGCGAGGAAGCATGTGAGGATGAAGTCAAGGCACAGACCGGTGCAGGCTCCAGATGTATCCCGTTTGCACAGAAGCAGCTCTCCGACAAGTGCGTATGCTGCGGCAAGCCCGCACAGCATATGGTGCTCTGGGGTAAGGCATATTAAACAAAACAATAATTGATAGAGGTGACCCGAGGGTCAATGTCATCAACTCAAAAGAATGAACTCATACAATGGGGTTCCAAGGGGCGGAAACCCCTTGGTCGGTGGAGGCGGCGAAGCCGCCTCCAATATAAGCCCCTCCCCTCGGGGAGGGGTTGGGGTGGGGGCAGTCTTTGGTAAGCTTTTCTAAAGTGTATGACATTCCCAAAAGGCACCTCTTATTTTACAACCAACAAGGGGAATCATTTATGGGATGCAAAAAACTGAAATTTATTCTGTTTTCAGCGTGTCTGCTGTTCACAGCCTGCGACATGCAGGAAGTCCCCGACGGGGAAAGCTCCGTCATGCCCTCGGAAACACAGACCACAGAAGCGGTGCAGACCTCAGCAGTGCAGGAGCTGCTTTCCTCCATGACACTGGAGGAAAAGGTCTGGCAGATGTTCATCATCACACCGGAACAGCTCACGGGCGTGGGCTGTGCGACACGGGCAGGACAAACCACAGCGGAGGCGGTTGCACAGATGCCGGTGGGCGGTGTGATCTATTTTTCGCAGAACCTCGAAACACCGGAGCAGACGGCCGAAATGCTCACCAAGATCCAGCAGTTTGCAAAGGATACCTCGGGCATCGGGCTGTTTCTGGCAGTGGATGAAGAGGGCGGTCTGGTGGCTCGCTGTGCGGACAAGCTCGGCACGACCGCACTTTCAGATATGGCGGTTTACGGTGCACGGAATGATGCAGCGGAGGCGTATGAGATCGGGCAGACACTGGGCAGTGACATCGGGGCTTTGGGCTTCAATCTGGACTTTGCACCGGTGGCGGATGTCGATCTGTGTGACGGCAATGAGCTGGGCGGCCGCATTTTCAGCGATGATCCGCAGGTCGTGGCAAACATGGTTTCCGGTGTTGTCAGGGGCATGCAGGACACGGGCGTTTCCGCAACGCTCAAGCATTTTCCGGGACTGGGTGCCGAGGACGGCAATTCCCATGAGGATTCCCATGTCATCATTGACCGGACACTGGAAGAGCTGCGGTCTGCGGAATTTGTGCCGTTTCAGGCAGGAATTGACGCAGGAGCAGAATTTGTGATGGTGGGGCATCAGATCATGACCTGCACGGGGGATGAGCTGCCGTCCGATCTTTCGCACACGGCGGTGACGGATTATCTGCGTGGAGAGCTGGGCTTTGAGGGCATTGCAGTGACGGACTCCCATCTGATGAACACGATCTCGGAGGTCTACACCTCCGGTGAAGCGGCAGTACTGGCGATCGAAGCCGGCATGGACATCGTGCTGATGCCGGTGGATGTGCAGGAGGCAGTGGATGCCGTCTGTGCAGCCGTGCAGGAGGGCAGGCTGACCGAGGAACGGATCAACGAAAGCCTGCTGCGTATTTTAGCGGAAAAGGAAGAAATGGGGCTGGTGTAACAGGGGACCTCCGTCCCCCACTCCCATAGAAAGGATAAAACCATGAACCATGAACGTTTTGAACAGCAGATCGCCTTTCTGCTGGAACTGGACAAACTGAAAAACATCTACCGTCAGACCCTTGTCCTGCATGAGGACAGGCAGGAAAATGATGCGGAGCACAGCTTCCATCTGGCGATCATGGCGGCGATTCTGGCAGAGCATGCCAATGAAAAGGTGGATGTACTGCATGTGATGAAAATGGTGCTCGTGCATGATGTTGTGGAAATCGACGCAGGCGACACCTACTGCTATGATGCAAAGGGCAATGAGGACAAGCTGGAGCGTGAGCTGAAAGCCGCCGACCGCCTGTTCGCACTGCTGCCCGAGGAGCAGGAACGGGAATTCCGTGGTCTTTGGGAGGAATTTGAAGCAAAGGCAACCCCCGAAGCGAAGTTCGCCAATGCCCTTGACCGCATCCAGCCGATGCTGCTGAATTACAAAAAGGGCGGCGTTTCATGGATGAAGCACGGCATTTCGGAGGATCAGGTCAGAAACCGCAATATTCCGACCGTTTCCGCCGGCTCCGACATGATCGGCAAGTTTGCCGAAGAGATCATCAGGGCGGCAAAGGAAGAGGGCTATCTCAAATAGGAGGATTTTTCATGAAAGATATGACAATCGGCTATCAAGCCGCAGCAGAAATGACCGCAGCAGAGGACAAGCTTGCAGTTTCCGTGGGAAGCGGCTCCCTGCGTGTATTCGCAACGCCCATGATGGCGGCTCTGATGGAAAAGGCTGCATGCAATGCCGTTGAGCCGTTTCTGGAGGAGGGTGAAACCACCGTCGGCACACAGCTCTGCATTGACCATTCCGCCGCAACGCCGGAGGGCATGAAGGTCACGGCAGAAGCGGAGATCACAGCAGTCAACGGCAGAGAGATCTGTCTGAATGTCCGTGCATTCGATGAAGCCGGAGAGATCGGCAGCGGCACACACAAGCGGTTCGTTGTGTTTGCGGAGAAGTTCCAGAACAAAACGAACCAGAAGGGCAAGGCGTGACGCAGATGAATCACGCCGATATGCCGAGAGAAATTGAACGCAAATACCTGATACTCTACCCCGATCTGGTCAAGCTGGCACTCATTCCGGGATGCCGGAGGACGCAGATCGAGCAGACCTACCTCACGGACGAGGACGGTATGTGCCGGAGGGTGCGGAAGCGTGGCACACCGCAGGATGGCTGGCAGTACACGCTGACAAAGAAGCAGTATGTCGCTTTCGGGGAACGGATCGAGCTGGAAGAGGAGATCACGCTGGAACAGTACCTTGCACTTCTGCATGAAGCGGCTCCGGACAAGCGGACTGTCCGCAAGGAACGCTGTGTTTTCACGTTCCGCAAGCAGGTGTTTGAGCTGGATCTCTACGAATTCAGCCGGACGCTTGCCACGCTGGAAATTGAGCTGGAACAGATCGACACGCCCGTGACACTGCCATCTTTTGTGCAGGTGCTTCGGGATGTAACGGATGATGAACGCTATAGCAATTACGCACTTTCGGTGCATCTTGCGTTTCCGGAGATGGAGGAATGACAAATGCCCCTCTTTTCGTAAGAGGGGCATTATTTTTGCAGGAAAAATGTCAGCACCGTATCTGTAAGAATCGCACCGGTACAAAGTATTCCGGCGATGTACAGCCATTTTTCCGGCATTTTCCTATGCACCAGATCCATCAGCGGATGGATGCCCTTTACCAGAAGCAGACCCATCACACCGAAGAGCAGACTGCTCGGCAGGGAGATGATGCCCCTGTAATTCCAGAGCCATGCACTGTAATCCCAGAGGGGATAACCGGCGATCTTCTCCAGCGGTGCATAGCTCACAAGCTCCAGAACGGTCGGGATCAGGACGCTTCCGGCGAAAACCGCCGCCCAGCTCCGGCGGCTGCGGAACAGAAAGAGGAGTGCAAAGCCTGCGAAGCCGTAGATCGGGCAGACCGGAAGATGGAGCATTCCCCTGTCGGTGTACCTGCCGTAGACCAGAAGCTCCAGCAATGCCTCATAGACCCAGCCGCAAAGACTGCAAAGCGAGAATTCCACAGCGTAGCGGCAGAATGTGGAAAGTTTTGTTTTCATTGCGTATCCTTACTGCAAAAGCCCCCGAATTCGGGGGCTTTTTTGCGGTTATGCAAGCTTTGCCAGCTCTTCGTCAGTTGCAAGGGTGATGCCTGCCTCAGCAAGTACCTCGGCTGCACGAACCTCGTCATCCACATGGAGTACAATGTAAGCACATTTGCCGATGATGGTGATGCATGCATAGAGATAGTCGATGTTGATGCCTGCTTCACCCAGTACCTTGGTGATCACACCCAGACCGCCCGGCTGATCCGGAATCGCTGCACACATTACCTTGGTGATGCTGGACATCATGCCCTTTGCAGAAAGCATCTGCTGTGCCTTCTTGCAGTCGGATACGATCATACGAACAATGCCGAAATCCTGTGTGTCAGCAAGGGACATCGCACGAATGTCAATGCCGCCCTCTGCCAGTGTTTCCGTTACCTTCACAAGCTGTCCCGGCTTGTTCTCCATAAAAATAGAAAGCTGCTGTGTTGTCATAGTGGTTATCCTCCTTTATATATTTGTACATCATGCAGGACTGATGGGGGGACGCTGTCCCCCCATACCCCCCTGCCAAAGGGATGGAATCCCTTTGGAATCCCATGGCGTTTTGCCATTGCACCCCTGCGGGGCACAAAGGCAAAACGTTAGGACTGCAAGAATTCAATTCTTGGCAGGAGTGTATGCAGGACAGTCACTCCATCAAAACGCACGACAAACAATTCTATTAAGCAGTATACTCATATCCCAGTGCAAAAGCCTTCTTATTCAGCTCTACGAACTGGGGTTTTACGACCTGCTCCAATGCTGCCATCCACTTATCATAATCAATGTGGAAGTGCTTTGCGAGCTGACCCATGAGTACAATATTCACAGCTCTTGCAGAGCCTGCTTCATTGGCAAGTGCCAGTGCATCGAATGCTTCAAGCTGCACATTTTTCTCACGCAGCTCATCGAGGATCTCTGCCGGATATTCCGCAGCACCGATAATGACCGGCATCGGGTCGATCCGCTGGGTGTTGGTGATGAGAATGCCGTCCTTCTTCAGCAGGGACGCATAACGTGCTGCCTCGATTCTCTCAAAAGAGATCACATAGTCCGCTTCACCTGTCTGAATGACCGGAGAATAGACCTTTTCGCCGTATCTGACATAGGTGATAACGGAGCCGCCTCTCTGGCTCATACCGTGCACCTCGGATACCTTAATATCATAGCCCTCGTTCATCAGCACTCTGCCCAGCAGCTTGCTGGCAAGCAGAGAACCCTGACCGCCGACACCGCAGATCACAATTCCTTTTGTTTCCATACTGAAACTCCTTTACTCTATCAATATAAACGATTCATCGCATTTTTGTGATGGTTCCGACACCGCCGAGCAGTCCGAACAGATAACCCATGCCAAGACTGCCGAGGAAATCGCCGATCAGATCGTACTTGCTCAGATAGCCGTACAGACCGAATACAACATTCGGAATACTCGGATGCACGGGGTAGAGCATCGCCGACCATGAAAGATGCACACCGGCATACAGTGCCACGATCATGACCGTAATGCAGACCGCAACTCCGGCACCGTTCAGGGGACCGCCCAGCTTGGAGTAGCCGAAAATGATGCCAAAGGCGATTACAAAACCAACGATCGCCGCAGTATAGCCCAGATACGCCACAATGATCCACAGGATGATACCCGGCAGACTGCCGAGCACCGCACCGAAAACGCCCTTGACAAGCGAATTGCTTTGCATGGTGGGTACATCATCATAGGGATTCTGTTTTTTGAAATTCAGTTCCATCCGCTTACTCCGTGATCGCACCGAATGCACAGAGCTGCTCACAGACACCGCAGCCTACACACAGGGTATTGTCAATGGCAGCCTTGCCGTTCTCCATATGGATCGCAGGACAGCCCATCTTCATGCACTTCTTGCAGCTCTTGCACTTGTCCGCATCCACCTTCACCGGCGGCTTTGCCTTCACGGACTTCAGAAGTACGCAGGGACGGCGGGAGATGATGACGGACGGCTCATTCACAGCCAGCTCTTCCTTGACTGCCTTTTCGCATTCGTCCAGATTGTAGGGATCCACCACACGCACACGGTTGATGCCCAGTGCATGGCAGAGGGATTCGAGGTCGATCTTGGTTGCCGGGTCGCCCTTGATATTGTAGCCGGTTGTCGGATTCTGCTGGTGTCCGGTCATGCCGGTGATGGAATTGTCCAGAATCAGAACGGTGGAATTAGAGCCGTTATAGGCAATATTGGCAAGACCCGTCATGCCGGAGTGCATGAATGTGGAGTCACCGATAACAGCCACGGTCTTACCCTCTGTTTCACTGCCGCCAGCCTTGTTGAAGCCGTGCAGACCGGAGATGGAAGCACCCATGCAGAGGGTGGAATCCAGTGCATTCAGCGGCGGTACGGCACCGAGGGTATAGCAGCCGATGTCACCGAGCACATTGATCTTGTTCTTCGCCAGAACATAGTACATGCCTCTGTGCGGACATCCTGCACACATCACCGGAGGACGGTTCGGAACAACGGTATCCGCAGAAACGGATGCCTTTTCCGGCATGCCGAATACTGCTGCAATGCTCTTCTGGGAGTATTCACCCAGCGGTGTGAACAGCTCCTTGCCGATGCAGTCCACGCCAATGTTCTTGCAGTGTGTTTCAATGATGCCGTCCAGTTCTTCCACAATATAGAGCTTTTCTACCTTTGCGGCAAAATCCTTGATCTTCTGCACGGGCAGCGGATGCACCATGCCGAGCTTCAGCACGGAAGCCTTGTCGCCGAATACCTCCTTGACATACTGATAGTTTGCACCGGAGGTGATGATGCCGATCTTGGTGTCACCCATTTCCACACGGTTGATGGGGGAGGTTTCAGCATATTCTGTCAGCTTCTGTGTTCTTTCCTCCACGATGGGATGGCGGCGGATGGCATTGCCGGGCATCATGATGTACTTTGCCGGATTCTTCTCATAGGGCTTTGCTTCCGGCACCACACGCTCTTCCTGTTCTACGATGCTCTGTGCATGTGCAATTCTGGTGCAGATGCGGAGCATGCAGGGGGTGTCAAACTGTTCAGAAATCTCAAAGCCGAGCTTTGCAAATTCCTTGCATTCTGCGGAATCCGCAGGTTCAAGCATCGGAACCTTGGCACCGATGGCATAATGACGGGAATCCTGTTCATTCTGGGAAGAATGCATACCCGGATCATCTGCCACGCACACGAGCAGACCGCCGGTCACACCGGTATAGGAGAGTGTGAACAGGGGATCCGCTGCGACATTCAGACCAACATGCTTCATGGCACAAGCAGTTCTCACACCCTTGAGGGATGCACCGAACGCAGTTTCCATAGCAACCTTTTCATTGGGTGCCCATTCGCAGTACATTTCGTCATATTCTGCGGCAAATTCAGTGATTTCGGTACTCGGTGTACCGGGGTAGCTGGATACGATCTGGCATCCTGCTTCATACAGACCTCTGGCAACGGCTGCGTTGCCGATCATCAGTTCTTTCATGTAAACCTCCGTGATATGTAGGTATTTTGGGTTAGTGAACGGAACAGAATCAGGGAATTCTGCGGTGTTCCGTTCCTGCATTCTCTGTTCAGAGAATGATTTCCTGCAAATCTAACGTTTTGCCTTTGTACCCCGCAGGGGTGCAATGGCAAAACGCCTTGGGATTCTCAAGGGATTCCATCCCTTGAGCGGGGTGCAGGGGCAGAGCCCCTGCAAAACTCCCTTACTCTTCTTCGTTTCTCTTATCAATAATACGCTTCGCCTTGCCCTCGTATCTCTGGATGGTTCTGGGGGCTACCAGTGTCACCTTTGCCTGAATACCGAGTACTGTTTTCAGCTTGAAAGCAGCGTCTTTCTGGAGTCTTTCCAGATCTGCAAAATTTTCCAGCAGTGCAGTATTGTTGATCTCGATGCGGACTTCGAGATAATCCGTGTAATTCTTTCTGGTGAGCACCAGCTCATAATGCGGCGAAATGCCGTCGATCGTTGCAAGTACGCTTTCGATCTGGGACGGGAACACGTTCACGCCACGGATCTTGAGCATATCATCGCTTCTGCCCTGTACCTTTTCCATGCGGACATGGGTTCTGCCGCATTTGCAGGTATCATAATGCAGACGGGTAATATCCTTTGTGCGGTAACGCAGCATCGGAATACCTTCCTTTGTGAGCGTTGTGATGACCAGCTCGCCCTTTTCACCGGCAGGCAGTACCTCGCCCGTTTCGCTGTTGATGATCTCAGGCAGGAAATGATCCTCGGCAATATGCAGACCACAGCGGTATTCACATTCACCCGATACGCCCGGACCCATCAGCTCACTCATGCCGTAGTTATCCGTTGCAAACAGTCCGAAGCCCTTTTCGATCTTGTCACGGAGAGCATCCGTGCAGCCCTCGGAGCCGAACAGACCGATCCGCAGCTTCAGCTCATCGTTGGAAATGCCCATATCATGGGCAACCTCGCTCATGTACATTGCATAGGACGGTGTACTGATGAGAACGGATGCTCCGAAATCCTTCAGGATCATTGCCTGCTTCTGGGTGTTGCCGGAAGAGATCGGAATGACTGCACAGCCGAGCTTCTCCAGACCGTAGTGCAGACCCAGTGCACCTGTGAACAGACCATAACCAAAGGAGATCTGTGCGACATCATTGTCATTCACGCCGACCGCTGCACAGAATCTTGCCACGCAGTCGCTCCAGTTGTTGATGTCGTTTCTGGTATAGCCGACAACTGTGGGCTTGCCCGTTGTACCGCTGGAAGCATGGATGCGGACAATGTCCTTCATCGGCACAGCAAACAGTCCGTAGGGGTAATTGTCACGGATGTCCGCCTTCGTGGTGTAGGGGATGTACTGAATATCGGACAGACACTTGATCTTGTCCGCCGTTACACCAGCTTGCGTCAGGCGTTTGTTGTAGAACGGTACATTGTTCATACAATAATCGACCAGATGTTTCAACCGCCGGAGCTGAAGTTCTTCAATCTCCCTGCGGGACATGGTTTCGATGTCCTTCTGAAAAAACAATTTTATCTACCTCTTTTCGGTATTTTTATGCAGGTTGCATGATTATACCTATTATACCATTTTTCGCAGGAGGTGTCAAGTTTTTTTAGCAATGTAAAGCGGTGGGGGGACGTTGTTTTTTAAGGTGCCTGACATCGGTGTACCTTACTATCCGGCTGCTCCCATATGTACAGGAAAATGTCCCCCCTTTTATCATATCACAAAACCGCCGTTCACGCCGAGCACCTGTCCGGTGATGAAGTCGGAGCTGTAATGGCAGAGGAATGCCGCTGCCGCTGCAATGTCCTCCGGTGTGCCGAGCCTGCCGAGGGGCGTTTCTTCTGCCAGTGCGTGCAGGGTTCCGGCATCGTAGCAGTCGAGCATCTTTGTCCGGATCACGCCGGGGGCGATGCAGTTCACACGGATGCCGGAGGGGGCGACCTCCTGTGCCAGTGCCTTGGTGAAGCCGATCACCGCCGCCTTGCTGGCGGAATAATCGACCTCGCAGGAGGCACCGACCTGCCCCCACATGGAGCTGATGTTCAGAATACAGCCGCTTTTCCGGCGGATCATCTGCGGCAGGAATGCACGGGTGCACTCGATCGTACCCAGCACATTCACGTCAAAAAGCCGCCGGCGTTCTGCCGGTGTGATGTCCGTGAGCAGTCCGCTGATGGATACGGCAGCATTGTTCACGAGCACATCCACTCTCCCTGTGCGTGAGAGAACGGTTTCCGCCATGCGTTCGATCTCCTGTGTATCCCCAAGATTCGCCTGCACGGAAAAACCGCCAAGCTTTGCGGCTTTTTCCTCAATGCCCTCACCGTGGCTGCAATAGTGCAGGACGGGGAGATAGCCCTCCTGAGCGAGCCTCTGGGCGATTGCAGAGCCGATACCGCCGCTGGCTCCGGTAATCAGTGCCGTTTTCATGCGGTTTTCTCCTGCTTTGCAGCACAGGTGCCGAACGGCACAAAGAGCAGAACGAGGATGACGGCGGTCAGGACGATGGTGCAGGGCAGACCGCCCTCCAGACCGAAAGCTCCGCCGTTGGCAAGATCGCTGCCCTCGATGAGGGAGAAGCGGAACACGGAATCTCCGGAATCAATACCGCTGACGGGCAGACCGAAGAAATTGCCCTGTACGAAATTCCAGATACTATGGATGGCACAGGCACCCCAGAGGTTATCCGTGCGGAGCATGTACAGGGAGAACATGATGCCGCAGAGGGTGAGATTGATGATGGCAAGCAGGCTGATGCCGTTGTTCATACCGTGGAGCAGAGCGAAAATAACGGCGTTCGTCATGACTGCGACCCACGGCTTATGGTGCTTGAGGATGGTGGTCATGAGATAACCACGGCAGAGCACTTCCTCGCTCATGCCCTGCAAACCGAAGCCGAGCAGTGCGAGCAGGATGCTCACCGCAGAGCCGCCCACGAAGCCCTCCGCATGCAGTCCGCCGAATGCCCATGCAAGTCCGACCACGGCGGAGAACATCACAAAGCCGACTGCCAGACCAAGCAGATACTGCGGTACTGCCCCTTTTTTCGTAAAGCCGATGGTGTGGAGCTTTCGTCCCTCGATCATCCGGCAGAAGAGCAGGACGGTGATGGTCGTTCCCACGGTGCTCAGGAGCATGATGAAGGTCATGGAGGGATCTTCGAGGAAGTTCATGAAATACTCCATTGCCTCAACACTGTCGATTTCCCCCGTTGTTTCCATCTTTTCGGTCATCCATGACATGACATAGGGGATGAATCCGACCATCATGATACAGCTCTGCACGATGGAGCCGGTGATGAATACGGCACAGAAAATCAGGCACTGGAGCCAGAAATTCTGCGGTGTGCGGAATGGCTCATAACTGCGGATGCGTTCTGTCATGGGGTAGTTTGTCATCATTTTCATGGTTGTTCCTCCTTGGGATTGAATCGTTTTCGGGTGTTAGCATGCTGCCATTCCATTATACACCATTCTATCAAAAAAGTCCAGCTTTCGCCGGACTTTTTTTGATATTCTGAGAGAAAATTACTTTGTATAGCAAGCGAATGCTTCCTCCACCTGCTTCTCGTCCTTCACCTTGGTGAACTGGCTGACGATCAGACAGAGCACAACGGAGAAGATCATGCAGAATGCACCGGCATTCAGCGGAGAAGTAATGGTCACAGGGATCGGCAGGCTGTTGGCTGCCTTTGCGATCTCCGGGAACCAGCCCATGCAGAACAGGCAGGTATGCACCAGTGTGAAGCCAACGGCAAAGATGAAGCAGCTCCAGACAGCCGCCGGAGTGATCTTCTTGCTGAACAGACCCAGCATGAACGGTGCGAGGAAGGAGCCGGAGAGTGCACCCCACGAAATGGACATCAGTGTGGTGATATAGGCGTTCTTGTTTGCCGCCATGATGACGGAGATCAGCAGGAATACTGCGATGAAAATACGCATGATGAGCACCTGCTTCTTCTCGTCCATGCCCTTCTTCATTGCCGGCTTGATGAGGTCAAGCGTCAGCGTGGAGCTGGAGGTCAGCACGAGGGAGGAGAGTGTGGACATGGATGCGGAGAGCACCAGTACGACCACCAGAGCGATCAGGAATTCCGGAAGTGCGGATTCAAGTATTGCAGGAACGATCGCATCGTATTCAAGTTTGCCGTTGACCACGTTGATGAGGGTCTTGGAGGTATCCGCTGCATCGGTGGTAGCAAAGAGTCTGCCGAAGCCGCCGAGGAAGTAGCATCCGCCGGATACGATCAGTGCAAAGATGGTGGAGATCACCGTGCCACGCTTGATGGCATTGTCATCGGAGATGGAGTAGAATTTCTGGATCATCTGCGGAAGTCCCCATGTGCCCAGAGAAGTCAGGATCACAACGCCGAGGAGGTCAGCCGGATACGGACCGAACACGGTGTTCAGTGTGCCGGTATTGCCGCTGTCGTCGGGGATGCGTGAGAGGCTTTCCACCGCAGTGCCAAGACCGCCCTGCACATTGACAACACAGCAAACCACTGCAACGATGCCCACGAGCATGATGATACCCTGAATGAAGTCATTGAGTGCCGTTGCATGGAAGCCGCCGGCAATGACATAGATGGCTGTGAATACTGCCATGATGATGATGCACCAGATGTACGGGATGCCGAGGGAGGATTCAAACAGTCTGGAAAGACCGTTGTAAACGGAAGCGGTGTAGGGGATGAGGAAGATGAACACGATCAGCGAAGCCGCAATTTTGAGGGACTTGCTGTCGTAACGCTTCTCGAAGAACTCCGGCATCGTCGAGCAGTCGAGGTGCTTTGTCATAGTTCTGGTGCGTCTGCCCAGTACCAGCCATGCAAGGAGTGAGCCGATCAGGGCATTGCCCAGACCGATCCATGTTGCGGAAATGCCGTACTTCCAGCCGAACTGTCCGGCATAGCCGATGAATACGACCGCCGAAAAATACGAAGTACCGAATGCGAATGCCGAGAACCACGGACCGATGCTTCTGCCGCCCAGTACGAAATCACTGACATTCTTGGTTTTTTTGCTGCAATAGAATCCGATACCCACCATTACCAGCAGGTAACAGACCAGAACTGCCCATCTGATCATTGTGATGCCTTCTTTCTTTACTTTTTCGCTTTTAAGCTTTTAAGCTTTTATGCACTAAACAGAACATTACTATTATATCGGAAAGCGTCGGGTTTGTCAAGTGTTTTGGAGAAATTAGGCAGAATGCCCGAAAAAGGGAGCAGAAAACAGTGATTATGCTGAAAAATGGAAAATATGGCGGGGGAGGTGTCAGGATCCTGCGGACCGGATCGTTTGAATAGTAGAAGTACTTCAAAGAAAGGGGGGCAGTACCATGAAACAGGACGAGATGGCAGCGATCTATGACAAATACAAAAACACCGTCTACCGGACAGCCTTTGCGTACTGCCGGAACCGTGCGGATGCAGAGGACATCATGCAGGAGGTTTTCCTGCGGCGTTTTGCAGCCGCTAAGACATTCGAGGACGAAAATTCCGAAAAAGCGTGGCTTCTGCGAGTGACTGCCAACAAATGCAAGGATCTGTTCAAATCCGCATGGCGGCGGTACAATGTGCCGCTGGAGGCGGCAGCCTCCGTTGCGGAAATACCGCAGGATAACGAGGTATACCATGCAGTGATGGCTCTGCCGGCGGACTATCGGCTTGCGGTGCATCTGTTCTACTATGAGGGCTATTCGATTGCGGAAATTGCCCGTATCATGCGAAAAACAGAAGCGGCAGCCGCTGCTGTGCTCTGCCGTGCAAGAAAACGCCTGAAACGAATGCTGGGAGAGGAGCTGGAGCTATGAACATGGACGATTACAGAAGGGCGGCGGACAGTATGGAGCCGTCGGAACATTGCAGAAATGAGGTGCTCAATATGAAAAATATCAGAATTACGAGAAAAAAGAATCACCGCATGACAGCAGTCCTGATCGCAGCAGCGGTCATGGCAGCCGGCGGCGGCATGTTGATCGCAGCCGATTCACTGGGGACATTTGACAAGCTCATCGGTGTACAGGAGAAAAAGGATGCACGGGGCTTCTCCTATGACAAATACGACCGGAACAATTACGAGGCGATTGCAGAAAACGACGAAATTCCGGAGGAATCCTTGTCCGCTTCCAATGAAAAGCTCTCCGTTTCCTGCGACAGCGTGTATTGTGACGGAAGCTCCCTGCTCCTTGGTCTGACGGGTGAATTCTACGAAAATGTCATGAAAGACTACGGCTCCGTGCATTTTGACTGCGAGGTCATTGTCAACGGCAAGACCCATGAACTGCGTGGTGCAAGGGACTGGGACTGCGGTTTCTGGCGGTTTGACGGCAGACTCTACCGTGACGAGAGCAGGGAAAACGGCTTCAGCGGCAGCATCTGTCTTGGACTCACGGAGGAATACAGCATCACGGAGCCGACTGTGATCGAGGTGCGGATGTACAATATCGGTGACCTGAACTGGAACGAGCCGAGAGGTTCCCGTCTGGGGGATGATGTGAGCTTCACCGTATCCGTCACACCGGACACGGCCCTGCGGCGGACTCCGATGCTCAGCATGGAGCAGGACGGATTTTCCGCAAAGGTCTATGAGATCTCCCCTGCCTGCATCATGCTGGGCAGCAGCCATCCCGAATGGTACGAAGCCAACACGGAAACGATCGTCTATCCGGACGGCACGACCAGCCCGAAATACAGCATCCATGCAGGATGGTATGATGAGAATGGCAATCCCCTTGAACCGCTCGACTACACGATGGATCTTGACCGTGACGGCTGTCATGTCTGCCCCTATGCCTACGCCGACACCTCCCGTCTGACGGTGAAATGGGTGAATGTGCAGGAACAGGATGAAAACGGCAGTCCGAAAGTGATCTATGAATACACCTTTGACCTGACGGAATAAAAACCAGCATGCGGTGCACCAAAAAACTTGACAAAATCGACAAAACATGCTATACTGTGGTTATCAATTCGGCAATTTTAAGGCATAACGGATTCAAAAGGCGATAGCCTTTGCCGGTGCCGGTGCGGAGCACCGGCTCAACCACCCCCTCCCCTCGGGGAGGGGGCAGGGGGTGGGGGCAGTCTTGACAGCACCTTACTGATTGGAAGGCAACTGCAATGTCAGCCCTAAAATAACATCAAGGAGTACCGCATGTTCAAAACAATATTGGAAATGCTGAAAAGCAAAACAGAACGCACCCTGCTGCTGATCTTCGGGATCCTCGCAGCGGTCATTATCCTCATTGTCATCTTTGCTGTCAAGGGCTTCATAGACAAGGGCAGAGATGCAGTTTCCGACCTCGCCAACAACACGGAGTACGAAGCACAGGTCGAATTCACAGTCACACAATTACAGGAGGTGTTCGAGATCAGTGAGATCTCCACGGCTTCCTATATCTACAATTCCATTGCCACCGCCTACACGGAGGACGGCAAGGAGGCACGCTATCACGTCTATTATGAGGGCACGATCAAGGCTGGCGTGGATTTCAGCAAGATCGACATTCAGATCGACGATGCCGGAAAGGTCATTACCCTGACGCTGCCCGAGGTCGAGATCCATGATATTATCGTGGATTCCAGCACGCTGGATTATATTTTCAGTGATGAAAAGTACAATACCGAAACCGGCATGCAGGAAGCCTATTCCCTGTGCTACGACGATCTCACAAGCAAGATCGAAAACGAGAAGCAGTTCTACGAAATGGCAAAGAACAACGCTGTCCATTCCGTGGAAGCCCTGATCGTGCCGTGGGTCGAGCAGGTGGACGATGAATATGTCGTGATCGTAAAATGAGGTGTGCTATGAAGAAGAAATTTTTTGCATATACTGCGGCTCTGCTCTGCCTGCTGCTCTGCGGATGCTCCGAGGGAAGTGCGGACAGCGATGCTGCACCCGCTGTGGCTCCGGTGACGGAGCCTGCAAATGAACCGGAGCTTTCTCAGATCCGTTCCATCTGTGAGCTGGCAACGCTGGAGTGTGATTATCATAATGTGGCAAAGATGACCAAATCCAAGGGCAGCGGCATTGCACACTGGGGCGAAAAGGACAGAACGCTGTGGATCGAGTACATCGGTACTGCAAAGATCGGCATTGACATGACCAAGGTGACGATGAAAACGGAGGGCAATGTCTATACCATCACCATTCCGCCGGCAGAGATCCAGAGCATCAAGGTCGATCCGGATTCGCTGAATGAGGATTCCTATGTGATCTCCAAGGACGGCGTGAATGCCAACGCCATCAGCATGGAGGATCAGCAGAAAGCAGTGCAGGCGGCACAGGATAATATGCAGCAGGAGATCCTGAACGACTCCATCCTGCTGATGAATGCACAGGACCGTGCCAAGCAACTGATCGAGAATTATTTCAACCAGCTTGAAAAGATCTCCGGCACTGACCTTGTACTCAAATGGGATTTTGCAGATCAGCCGTCCGGAACAGCTGCACCGACAGAATCAGCAACATAATCACAAAGCCCCCAGCGGATGGGGGCTTTTTTCAGCAAAATTCCTGTGCAAAAAAACGCAAAAACGGTTGCAGAACCGCAAAAAATATGCTATAATGAATATTGAAGCTTTTTTTTGAGCGAAAACTCTGATGATAGAAAGAGAGATGAAGGTGAAACCATGACTGAAAAACGAAGAAATCTCGGCATTGACGTGCTCTGCTGGTTTGGTGCCCTGATGCTGCTCGGTGTGAGCTTTTTCAACCTGTTCACGCCGGAGGAGATCCCTGTAACCGGCTATATGTCGGCAATCCCCATCGCTGTGCGATGGTTCTGCATGTCCGGTGCCATGCTCCTGCCTGCCTGCGTGGGCTATATTCTGAGCAGCCGCAGATATTCTGCCGCCTATTTCCGGATCTTCGGCAGATTGTTCTATATCGCCGCTGTCGGCGGTCTGTGTGCCATCCTCATCCGCTGTCTGCTCGTGGGCGAGGAAATGACCATGCCCCAGATCATCCAGTCCCTGTTCGATTTCACCGCCGCCAAAACCGGCTATGTCATCGGCATGTACTTCGGCGTTCTGTTGGCAGCACCCTTCATCAATACCGCATTCCACGGCTTGAAAACCAAGGGGGCAAGGCTGACATTCCTGCTCATCCCTGCTGCCCTGAGCACCCTCCAGCCCCTTCTCCAGTTCGGTGAGATCACCGTGATCCCGGAGTGGTGCAGAGGTCTTGCTCCCATCGCCGCTTACATCGGCGGTGCCTACATCAGACGCTACGCAAAGAAGAAAAACGCCGTACTTCTGAGCATTCTCATGATCGCACTCCTTGCGGTGCAGACCGCAGCCGTGCTCTTCACCAGCATGCCGGAGGGCGTGATGCACTGTCCGTGGCTTGACAGCATGGCGGCACTTCCCTGCTTTGGCATTGCCCTTTGTATGGTGGGCATTTTCCGCAGCAAGCATGAATCCACAAGCTCCGCACACCGCTTCTTCAGCGGTGCCGCAGGCGGTGCCCTGCTCGGTCTGCTTGTGGCAGAGCCGCTTTTGCAGTGCCTGATCCTGAATATGATCGACACCTTCCCCATCCCCTCCACACGCCTTGCAGCCGGTGTCGTGATTGTACCGCTGGTGTTCATCATGTGCACCGCACTCGGACTGATGCTCCAGATCCCGATCATCCTCATCCGTCAGGCTGGCAGGGGCAATGAGGAGGAAGAGGTAGAACTGACCGAAGCTCCCGAAAGAAAGCCCCGCAGACACAAGGCACCCGTTGTGACCGAGGAAGAGCCGGAGGAGGAAGAACCCGAGGAAACTGTGGAAATCGCAGAAGAACCGGAGGAATTCGACGAATCCGACGAAACCGAAGAGGAGATCGAAGAAGAGGACGAGTCCGAAGAGGAAGCTTCTGAGGAAATGGAAGAAGCGGACGAAGCCGAGGAAGAAGCGGACGAAGCATCCGAAGAGGATGAAGAATACGAAGAAGAGGACGAGTACGAGGAGGACGAGGAGGAATACGAAGAGGACGAAGAAGAGGGGGAAGAGGAACCCGAGGAGGAACCTGTTCCGGAGCTTCCGACCGTTTCCATTTCCCTGCCCAGACGCACCTCCCAGCCCGTACCGCAGGCAAGCGAAACCAGCTCACGGCATACCATCACCGTTCCGGTTTCCCAGCCTGTGACACAGCTCCGCCTGACACAGCCGCCGCCGGAAACACCGATCGGGCTGCGTGAGGTGAGAACACCGGTGAGCCGTCCGGCACCCGAACCGGAGCCGCCGGCAGAGAGAACAAGAACCTACACACTTGACGAGATCCTGTCCGAACAGGGCATTCCGGTCAAGCATATGCCCGAAACGGTGGATGATCTGATCGCCGAGCTGACGAAATAGAGGAGAACGACATGAAGCTTTTATTCATAGGTGATGTGGTCGGAGATGTGGGATGCCAGTTCCTGCAACGCAGGCTCCCTGCCCTGAAACGGGAGCTTGGGGCGGATGTGACCGTGGTCAACGGTGAGAATTCCGCCAACGGCAACGGCATCACATCCTACTCCGCAGAGCAGCTCTTCGGGTGCGGTGCGGATCTCATCACGACCGGAAACCACGCATTCCAGCGGAAAGAGCACCTGCATATCTATGACAATGACTGCATCCTGCGGCCTGCGAATTACTCGGAGGCATGTCCGGGAACGGGCGTGGGACTGCTGGACATGGGTGCCTGCCGGATCGCTGTGGTGAATCTGTCCGGTGTGCTGTTTCTGGAGAATCTGGAAAACCCGTTCAATGTGATGGATGAACTGCTTGAAGAGCTGGACACGCCGAATATTTTCGTGGATTTCCACGCCGAAGCGACCTCGGAAAAGAAGGCAATGGGGCATTATCTGGCAGGAAGCGTGACCGCTGTGATCGGTACGCATACCCATGTGCAGACAGCGGATGCAGCGATTTTAGCAGGGCATACCGGCTATATTACGGATGCCGGCATGACGGGCGTGGAGGATTCCGTGCTCGGTGTCCGGAAGGACATTGCCATCGACCGCATGCGGCTGCATGTACCCATCCGCTTTGAAGAGGCGAAGGGCGAATGCTTCCTCAATGGAGTGCTGGTGGAATTCCAAGAAAAATGTGGTATTTGTACGAAAATCACCCCTGTTATTGTGAGATAATTCACAAAGTTTCTGAAAACTCTTGCAATTTGGTTGAAAATATAGTATAATGTAGCTATATTCATAATGCGATTTACCAAACAAAAACACAATACAATTTAGGAGGTTCTTATGGAAATTTTAAAAGTATCTTCCCGATCTTCACCCAACTCAGTCGCAGGAGCAGTCGCAGGAGTCATCCGTGAAAACAAGACCGTAGAAATTCAGGCAGTCGGAGCCGGTGCTGCGAATCAGGCAATCAAGTCCGTAGCGATCGCAAGGGGCTACCTTGCACCCATCGGTATTGATCTGATCTGCATTCCTGCATTCACGAACATCCAGATCGAAGGCGAGGACCGCACAGCCATCAAGCTCATCTGTGAGCCGAGATAAGCGGCGGACGCATACGGCGGTTATCCTATCGTACAAAGAAACGCCCTCACCCTTTTGCTTTGCAAGTGGGTGGGGGCGATCGTTGACTCTGAACAAAATGCCCCTGCACGAGCTGTGCAGGGGCTTGGGTTTGATTACGGCTTGATGGTAAAGAATCTCTGTCTGAATGTGCAGCTTTCCTCGGGACGCAGCTCCTGATAGCCGGTGAAGCCATCCGGCAGACCGAGATTCGGTGCGTCGATCATGGCGGACATCGGCTCGGGGCAGAAATAGCCGTTGAAGCCCCTGTCGTTCCAGATGATCCAGAACTTGTAGTTCTCGCTGATCTCGTAGCCGATCTTCTTGCCGCTTTCCAGATCCTCGCAGATCATGCCGTAGAAGTCCTCGCCGTCGATCATCATCGGCTCTGCGAAATACATTTCGTTGTCGATCACCTGCAATACGGGGCATCTCTGACCGCTGCGGTACTCCAGATCCTTCATGGACAGATCATCCAGCTCCTTGGTCGGCAGGCAGCGTTCATTCAGGATGCAGCGTTTGCCGATCGGCACGGTGATGCGTTCATCCTTCTCCTTGCCGCCGGTCACGAACGGAGAGTTGATGGTGGTGTGGGTTGCCACGGAAATGGGCATCATCTTGTGGGAGAGGTTCTTGAGCGTGAACTCATATTCCAGACCGCAGGAAGAGAGCGTAAAGGTGAATTCCGCACGGAAACGGATGGGCAGGTACTGGAAGAACGGATCCTTCTCGTCATAATCATAGGCTGTTTTCACCCATGCACAGTTGGCATCCGCATTGTACTCGGTCACAGTATGCACACGCTTGTGCAGGAAGCCGTGGATATGGTTGTTATACGGAGCTTTTTCGTTCACCGGCAGGTGATAGACCGCATCGGAGGTTTTCAGAATGCCGTCCGCAAAGCGGTTGGGCAGGTAGAGTGTGGGCAGACCCCAGACCTCTGCGGACTGGAGCAGCTGGGGGAATGTGTTGGTATCGCTGAAGCGGAAAAACTCAATGCCGTTGACGGTGTCACGCAGCCGGATGACATTGGAACCAAGCTCCGGTGCGATCAGTGCTGTATAGCCGCCCGCATCCATGCGGACGCAGGGCATGCCGCCCCACTGCATCATCTGTGTACTGTTGTTCATGGATAGATCCTCCTCTTGATTTGTTTGTGCATTGTGTTATCATTATTGTAGCATGTTTTTACAGATTTGTCCAGTGGAAGCGGAAAATGTTCACATATTGCACAGCTTTCAAAGGATTATTTGTGCAAAGTGATGAAATTCAAAGCGATGGGAAAAGAAAGGTACAGAGGAACGAGAAAAATGTCAAAAATCGCTTGCAAAATACAGAAAGGCATGGTATAATGTAAATATCTATGATTAGATGTACTATTTATATGAAAGAGGAGGAACAATATGGCTAACAACAAAGCGGCACCGGCACAGCCTGAAAAGGCTGCAAAGGAACGCCGCAGCATCTCCGCACAGGGAATTCTCAAAGCATTGCAGAACTGGGCGATCAAGAACCGTTTCTACATCATTGCGTTCTTTATCCCCGTGATCCTGATGTATATTTCCTATGCGATCTTCGGATTATATCCGTTCGGTGAGGAATCGGTGCTTGCACTGGACCTCAATGCACAGTACGTTTACTACTTCGAGGCTCTCCATGATGCCTTCTGGGGGGACGGCAGTGCATTCTACAGCTGGTCAAGAAACCTTTCCGGTGAATACATGGGTATCATCGGCTACTATCTCGCCAGCCCCTTTACCCTGATCGTAATGCTCCTGCCCCGCAAGATGATCCTGACCAGCCTTCTGATCATGATCCTCTGCAAGATCGGTACAGCGAGCGTCACTTTCAACTATTTCCTGCAAAAGTCCAGAAAGATGGAACCGCTTCAGGCAACCGTCTTTTCCATCCTGTACGCTCTCATGGCTTACATGGTCATCCAGACCATCGACCCCATGTGGCTCGACGGCGTGGTATTCCTGCCGCTGATCGCACTCGGCGTAGAGTACCTCGTTGATGACGGCAGAAAGCTCAACTACATCATCCCCATTGCCATGATGTTTGTGGCAAACTTCTATATCGGTTATATGATCGGTATTTTCACCGCATTCTACTTTGTTTACTATCTCTTCTTCGGCAGCGAGGAAAAGCGTGCAAAGTTCACCGATTATGTTTACATCTGCTGCAATTTCGCAGTGAGCACACTGGTTTCCCTGATGCTTTCCGCATACATGATCCTGCCGGTGTACAATGCCCTGCAGCTCGGTAAATTCGACTTTACCAACCCCGACTACAGCTTCAAGACCCAGTTTGAACCGCTCGACATCATCGGTCAGCTGCTGATCTGTCAGTATGACTCTGTGAACGTACAGGGCAGCCCCGAGATCTACTGCGGTATCCTCACACTGGTACTGCTTCCCCTCTTCTTCCTCAACAGCAAGATCAATGTCAAGAAGAAGGTGGGCTATGGCTTCCTGCTGGCTGTGATGTTCTTCAGCATGTACATCAAGCCCGTGGATATGATGTGGCACGGCGGACAGGTGCCGAACTGGCTGCCCTTCCGTTATTCCTTCATCATTTCCTTCATCCTGCTCTCCATGGCAGCTCTGGCATTCAAGCACATGGACGGCGTAAAGCTCGGTCACATCGGCGGCACCTTCTTCGGTGTGCTGGCACTGCTGCTGTACATCGGCAAGCAGGAGTACGAGCATCTGGACATGATGACTTCCATCTGGCTTTCCATTGGTCTTGCAGCGGTTTACCTCATCATTCTGTATGTGCATGCAGCAAGAATGCAGGAATCCAAGGCAAGCCGCATCGTGCTCCCGATCGTGCTGATCTGTGCGATTTCCGGTGAGCTGGTGTATAATAATGTACATACCATGAAGGACGTGGACAAGGAAGTTGCCTACTCCACAAGAGCATCCTATGAAATGTTCGTACAGTCCGGACGTGCAGCAACTGAGCTGATGGAAGAGCTGGACGATGGTCTGTACCGTTCTGAAAAGACCTTCACCCGCTGTGTCAACGACAACCTCGCATTCGGTCTGAAGGGTATCACCCATTCTTCCTCTGTGATGAATGCCAAGACACTGGATTTCATTGAAACACTGGGCTTCTGTACCAGAAGCTATTACTCCCGTTATGAAGGCTCCACGGAGCTGACGGACTCCCTGCTGGGCATCAAGTACATCCTCGACAGAGGCGACAAGCCGGATCGTCCCCTGCTTCACAGCAGCTATGTCAAGGTAGCCGACTATGACTACAAGGACAAGGATGACAAGGACGGCGAGGGCAACCCCAAGGAAAAGACCATTTCCATCTATGAGAATCCGAACGCTCTGGCGATCGGTTATATGGCGGATGATGACATTCTCCGCATCGACCATCTGGGCAACGACAACCCGTTCAACAGCCAGAATGTACTCCTGAGCACACTGACCGGCAACACCGTATTTGACGAAGCAGGTCAGATCGCAGGTGTGAATGAGTACTACACACGCATTGAAGTCGGCGAGCCGGTTCTGGGTGCGGTCACTGTTTCCGACTACAACGGACAGCCGACCTACACCAAGATGGACAGCGGCGACCCGACCGTGGATTACCGCTTCACCGTGACCGAGGCAAAGGAGATCTACATGTTCCTCAAGACTGAGAACGAGCAGAAGGTCAACCTCTGGCTGGGTACATGGGATGATGAACTGGACGATTATTCCTTCAAGGGCTACGGCACCTACTTTGAAACCAAGAACTACTGCATCATCAGTCTTGGCACACATCCGGTGGGCACCAAGCTCTCCATGCGTCTGACCATTGCAAACGATCAGAATGCAACCATCATCAAGCAGCCCTATTTCTACTACTACAATCCGGAAGTATTCCAGCCCGATATTGATTCTCTGAAGGATGCACAGCTTCAGGTGGAGAAGTTCTCCGACACCTATATCAAGGGTACTGTGACTGCATCCGAGGGCGAGATCCTGTTCACCTCCCTGCCGTATCAGGACGGCTGGACAGTCAAGGTGGACGGCAAGAAGGTGGAGCATCTGGAAGTAATGAAGGCAATGATCGGCGTAGAGCTGACACCGGGTACACATACCGTGACCTTCTCCTACACACCGCCGGGATTTGTGATGGGCGTTGTCCTGTTCATTCTGGGTATCGGCATGCTCGTGCTCTTCTATCGCTATGACAAGAAGAACAACAAAGTGCTGATCGCAGCAGCAAGAAGCAAGAAGCTTGCTGACATTCAGGCTGAAAAGAAAGCATAATTAACAAAGGGCGGCATGATTCAAAAGTGCCGCCCTTTTCTGTTCGGGAATATACTGGTAAGGGGAGGATGTGGGGGCTCTGCCCCCACACCCCTGCCAAAGGGATTGTCATCCCTTTGGAATCCCAAGGCGTTTTGCCATTGCACCCCTACGGGGTACAAAGGCAAAACGTTAAGATTGCAAGGATCTCATTCTTGACAGGATACGGGGCAAAGCCCTCACATATCCCCCCTTCCGGCAATTTCCCAAAAGGAGGATACTATGATCAAATTACAGATACCTGCGACCAGTGCGAATCTTGGTGCAGGCTTTGACGCACTGGGTCTGGCATTGCAGTACTACAATTATGTAGAAATGGAAGAAAGCGACACCATCGACATCACTTCTGCGGATGGTACGCCCGTACCGACGGACGAACGCAACATGATCTACATCGCCGCAAAGGATCTTTATCAGGTCTGCGGCAAAAAGCTCGGGGGTCTGAAGCTCGTGCAGACGAACAACATCCCCATGACCCGAGGACTCGGCTCCAGCTCTGCCTGCATCGTAGCAGGTCTGGTAGGAGCCAATCACCTGCTTGGCAATCCCCTGAATCAGGATGATCTGGTAGATCTCGCTGCCCAGATCGAGGGGCACCCCGACAACACCGCACCGGCACTGCTCGGCGGCATCGTGACTGCCGTATTTGACGGACGGCGTGTGCATTGGGTGAAGCAGGAAGTCTACACCAAGCTCCGTTTCGTGGCAATGATCCCCGATTTTGAGCTGAAAACCGAAAAGGCGAGAGCCTGCCTGCCGTCGGAGATCTCCCATAAGGATGCAGTCTACAACCTTTCGAGAGCCGCACTCTTTTCCGCATCGCTCCTGACCGGAAAGTTTGAGAACCTCCGCACCGCCGTGCATGATAAGCTCCACCAGCCCTACCGTATGGCACTCATCCCCCATGCCCGTGAGGTGTTCGACATCGCTTATGCCCACGGTGCCTATGCCGCCTATATCAGCGGTGCAGGTCCCACCGTCATGGCAATTGCGGACGAGGAAAATCAGTACTTCGCCGGCAAAATGCGTTTCTCCCTCGACAATGCCGGTCTTACCGGCTGGCAGGTGCACGACCTGAAGATCGACAACGCAGGCTGTGTCCTGCTGTAAGGGGAGGGTTTTGTGGGGGACTCCGTCCCCCACACCCCCTGCCAAGAATGTGATTCTTGCAGTCTTAACGTTTTGCCTTTGTACCCCGTAGGGGTGCAATGGCAAAACGCCTTGGGATTCCAAAGGGATGACAATCCCTTTGGCGGGGGTGCAGGGGGA
>JAFTQJ010000071.1 GCA_017462785.1 Oscillospiraceae bacterium
CAGGGTTAGGCATTCTGTAACGGCCCCCACCCCAACCCCTCCCCGAGGGGAGGGGCTATGTTTGGAGGGTACTGCGTACCCTCCACCCGCCAAAGGGCAAAGCCCTTTGAACCTGTTGAAGTTTTTCGACAGACTAAGCCCTGATTTCAGCGATGAAATCAGGGCTTTTGTATTTGGAACGCATCGGAAGAAATCACAGGGTCAGCTCAATGACATTCCCCTCAACAGCCAGAATACAGCTTTCATAATAGCCGTCCCCCGTTGTACGGGGACCGCTGATGATAGAATAGCCATCATCCGAAAGCCGCTGGGTCAGCTTCTCCAGCTCTTCACGGCTGTCCAGACGGAATGCAATATGTGCATATCCTGTGCGGTTCAGATGCTTTTCGGGATCCTCCATATCCGGACGGTGCATGAGTTCCAGTCGTGCACCATCACCGAACGCCAGAAAGTAGGAACGGAAATCCGTGTTCGGGTTGTGGTAGCCTGCATTGGATTTCGCACCCAGATATTTTATAAAAAACGCTCTCGCCGCTTCGAGGTCATTCACATACATTGCAATGTGTTCGATCACCATATCATTCTCCCGTATACCCGATCATATCTCCATATTCCGCCAGAAACTTCTCTGCGATCAGTGCACAGCCCTCACCGTCCGGATGACCGCCGTAAATTGCCTTGTTCGGGGAGGCGGTATCCTCCAGAAATGCTGCCCAGTCAAACAACGGAACGCCGAGTTCCTCCGCTGCTGCCGGAAGCTTGTCATTCAGGGCAGTTCTGGTCGCTTCGGTGTCGCCCTCAAAATCAAAGGGCGGTGCATTGAAGAGGATCACCTGACAGCCGGCATCCTTCAGCTCTGTGACGATCGTCCGCAGCCAGCCGTCGATCTCATCAGCGGTGCTCGGACGGTAGGCACCGTACTGTCCGACAACGGCATCATTCGTACCGAATGCGACCGTTACAATGTCCGCAGATTTGGCACGTTCCAGCCAGTCGCCGCACAGTGCCGCATCGCTCGCCCTCGAATAACCGATGCCCAGATTCCATACGCTGTAATCCTCGCCCAGCGTTTCGGCAACCTCCGTCACCCAGAAATCATTCCCGAATTCGGTGCTTTCACAGCCCTGTGTGATGGAGTCACCGAATGCGGCGATCTTCAGCTTGGTGTCACGCTTGGCACCGATGAGCTGCGGTGCGGGGGCTTCGTTGCTGTAGATAAAATTCGTGCCGTCCTTGCTGAAAAAGGAATACGCCAGATTGGACATGCGGATGCACGGAATATCCTCTCCCTGCACCGTCCATTCCCAGACGAGATAATGCCCCTCCGGCACGCTGATCGTCACTGCATCGCTCCAGAAGGTTTCGCCGGATGTGACCTGTTTTCCGGCATTGCCGCCGTCAAAGGTCACTTTGGCAAGGAGCTTTGCGGTATCCTCGGAGCTTGTGCCGCCGTCATAGACCGCCGCACTGAGGATCTCATAATTGCCACAGGGCATGCCGGCATAGCCCCATCTGCCCTTGTCCCATGTGGAATCGAGGGTGTTGGAAAAATAGAACTTGTATTCCAGCTCGCCGTATTCCTGCAAGGGGTAGTAGCTGCGGTAGGTGATCGCCTCCTCCGCATCCACGGTCAGGTGGGAACCGGTGGAAATGGAGGTATTGGATGCGTACTCATCAAAAACCGTGGGCTGCTTTTCGATCACAGGCTCCGTGACGGCTTCTTCTGCCGGCTCGGATGCAGCCGGCTGTGCACATGCGGTACAGCCGAGCATCATGGCTGCACACAGAAATAATACGGATAACTTCTTCATTCTGACTCCTCCTGTACGCCGCAGAATGGGAATTTCTCCCCTCTCGGACGCATTTTCATGCTACCATTATAACACAGCGGCATCCCAATTGCAAGAATTTTTCCGGAATGTGTTGGGAATAATCTGTTTTGCAATTTTTAAGGAACAAAATGCAACAAGCTTTTGGGTAAAAAATTCACATTTTCATGCTATAATGAAATTACCGGCAAATGCTGGTTCAGTTTCAAATGACATGAGGAAAGGAAGATTTTGTATGAACATGAAAAAGCTTCTCGCTTCGCTGACAGCAGGCTCGCTCTGTCTGGGTGCAGCCGCAGTACTCCCGAAGTCCACAAGTGCAGCGGACACGCAGTACCGCATCATGTGTGTGGGAGACTCCATCACACACGGCTACATCAACGGGGACAACGGCTACCGCAAATACCTTTGCTACTACCTCCAGCAGAACGGCATTTCCTATGATATGGTGGGTCCGGAAAACGGCTGGACGGATGCGGCGACCTACAACTGGAACGGCACAACGATCACCTACGATCCGCAGCACTGCGGCTACAGCGGCTATTCCACGATGAGTTATTCCGGCAGAACGGGTATTTATGAAACCTTGTTCGGCGGCAGCAACCTGATGGAAACCTATGATCCGGATATGGTGCTCCTGCAGATCGGCACCAATGACCTGCTGGATGCAAGTCTGGACATCCGTACGGGTGTGGGTGACATTCGTGAAACCACAACTGCACTCGACCGTCTGGAAACCGTGGTGGACAAGATCCTTGAAAATATGGACAGCACGGATGTGCTCTTTGTGACGACCGTGCCGGATATTGATGCAAACACCTGTGCAAGCTGGGTGTCCTCCTACCAGTGGACATTCGGCATCACTGCGGAGGAAATTCCCGCAAAGGTGCAGGAATGCGTGGACAGCTACAATGCCGGTGTCAAGGCACTGGTGGCTGAAAAACAGGCAGCCGGCAAGAATGTGCAGTTTGGCGACATCAACAGCGTTGTGGACTACACAGCCGGCGATCTGGAGGATGGCTGCCATCCGAGTGAGCAGGGCTATGCAAAGATGGGTGCACACTGGGCAGAGCAGATTACAGCATATCTGGGCGGCGAAACAACACCTCCCGCAACCGAAGAAACGACCGAGAGCACAACGGAGAGCGATGTTGCAGAAACAGAAACAACGCCCTCTGAAACAACTGCTGAACCGACAGAAACGACAACAGAAACCACTGAGCCGGTAACAGAAACCACCGAACCAACAACGGATCCCACAGAACCGACAACTACTGAAACGACGACCACTGAAACAACTGCAGCAGAACTCGAAACGACCGAAACCACCACAGAAACCACAGTCACAGAAACAACGAAAGAAGAATTCGATCCGAGTGATGAGGTGCTTCTGGGTGATGTGAATGTGGACGAAAAGCTGAATATCCTGGACATTCTCACACTGCAGAAGTATCTGCTCGGCAGCGGCTCTCTCAGCAGACAGGGCTATCCGCTGGCGGACATGAATCAGGATGGTAAGGTGAATGCGTTTGATCTGGCAATGCTCAAGAAAGCAGTGCTGAAGGCAAATTCTCCGAGTACAGGTTTTCCTGTATAAAATCGAACTCCCGAAAGAGTGACTCTTTCGGGAGTTTTTTTAATGCAGCTCCGGATGACTGTTCCAGTAATCCAGCATTTCCTCCGGTGTCGTGTAGCGGTTCACCCACGCATTTGCATCGTCCGCTGACATCACATCAAACACCCGATCAATGATATGGTTGAGAATTTCCGTTTCCTCGTCCCAGAAACCAAGCGGCTGATCCTCGGCAGATGCAATGCCGCCTTTCACACGGTAGGTCATCTCCACATCATAATCCGTGTACTCGCCTTTCCATTCGTAATCCGCCGGCGGTGTGTTCCGGATCAGCTCGACAAGCTCCTTTGCGGCATCCGCTGACTCCGGTGCACCGTAGATCGTCGGCATTCCGCAGTACTGTGCTGCCAGAAAATAATGCTTCTCCCCGTCGGATTCCGCTGTCACGGCATAACTGTAGAAATCCTCATAGCCCTCCGGATCGTCCGGTTCCCCGAACAATGCCCAGAGCCTGCCGAGGTATTCTGCACATTCCTCCTCCGTGCAGAGCACGTCCTCGTCACAGATGCGGCAGAGCACGTCCATCCCCACTCCCCTGCTTTCTGCATGGAACTGCTCCGGTTCAATATGCGTAAATTTGTACATATGATCGCCTCCTGTTTATCAGTACTACCATTATATCACGCCGCTTTTCCCTTGTCAAATCCTGCTCCAAAATTTTTTTGATTTTTTTGAAAAAAAGTCTTGACAAACGCTGTACTCTATGCTATAATAGAATCACAACAAGATTAAGAATCATTCCTAATCTTACAGAAAGGATGTGACGGATTTGACAGAACAGCGGCGGCTGATCACAGAGATCATCCGGAATACGGAAGATCACATGACAGCGGAGCAGATCTACATGCTTGCCAAGGAGCAGATGCCATGCATTGCGATCGGTACGATCTACCGGAATCTTGGGATCATGGAGCGTGACGGTGAGATCCTTCGCATCACGATCCCCAACGCACCCGACCGTTATGACCGGAATGTCCGCTTCCATGAGCACCTGCTTTGCAGCAGATGCGGCACACTGGAGGACATCTGGATGGAGGGACTGCTGGAGATCATGAACAGCATGACGGAAATGCAGATCGAGTCCTATGAGCTTGCACTGCACGGTGTCTGCAAAAAGTGTCAGAAATCCGCAGCTGCGGCGGACTAACAATTCGCAGCAAAACAACAATATTTTATTTAAAGGAGAAAATGATTATGAAAAAGTATGTATGTCCTGTATGCGGTTATGTTCACGAGGGTAACGAGCCTCCGGAGGCATGTCCTCAGTGCAAGGTACCGGGTTCCAAGTTCATCGAGAAGAACGATTCCGAGGCTCTGGTATTTGCATGTGAGCATGAAGTAGGTGTTGCAAAGGCTGTAACTGATGAGGAGATCCTCGCAGGTCTGAGAGCAAACTTCGAGGGCGAGTGCACTGAGGTTGGTAGGTATCTGGCACTGGCACGAGTGGCTCACCGTGAGGGCTATCCGGAGATCGGTCTGTACTGGGAGAAGGCTGCATACGAGGAAGCAGAGCATGCTGCAAAGTTCGCTGAGCTGCTCGGTGAGGTAGTTTCCTCCTCCACTAAGGAGAACCTCGAAAAGAGAGTTGCTGCTGAACACGGTGCAACACAGGGCAAGCTGGATCTCGCAAAGCGTGCAAAGGAGCTCAACCTCGATGTGATCCATGACACTGTACATGAGATGGCAAGGGACGAAGCAAGACACGGCAAGGCTTTTGAGGGTCTGCTGAAGAGATACTTCGGTTAATTCCCATCACAGAAAATCCCGTTTCACTGCGAAACGGGATTTTTGTATTGGGGGTAAAATGAACCCCGTTCCTGAATCGGAACGGGGTTTTGTCTTATTCGCCGCAAAGCTCCTCATACAGCTTGATATACACATCCGCAGATGCTGCCCAGCTGTAATCGCACTTCATTGCACGCTTGACCAGAGCCTTCCAGCCCTTCTGGTTGTCATAGCTTGCCTTTGCTCTTGCACAGGCATCGAGCATGTCATGGGCATTATAGGTCTTGAAGGTGAAGCCATTGCCGTCACCATTGCCGTCATCCGTCACAGAATCACGCAGACCGCCGGTTTCACGCACGATCGGGAGCGTACCGTAACGCATAGCCACCATCTGTGCCAGACCGCAGGGTTCACTCTGGGACGGCATCAGGAACATATCCGCACCGGCATAGATCTTTCTTGCCAGCTCCGGACGGAAGCCAAGGGTCACGCTCACTCTGTCAGGGTAGCGGTACTGCATCTCGGAGAAGAAATCCTCATAGATCTTTTCGCCGCTGCCGAGAATCGCAAACTTGTAACCGAGCTTGAGAATGTCCTCAAAGACGTAGCGGATCAGATCCACACCCTTGTGGGATACAAAACGGGTCACGATGCCGATCACCGGCTCATCGCCCTCCTGCAGTGCAAGCTCTGCAAGCAGAGCCTCCTTGCAAGCCTTCTTGCCGGCAGGACGTGCTGCACTGAATTTCTTGGCGATCAGCTTATCCTCCGCAGGATTGTAGAGCGTTGTGTCGATACCATTCAGAATACCGGAGAGCTTATACTGCTTGTTCACGAGGATCCGGTCAAGACCGTGGGAGTACCACGGGTCGAGGATTTCCCATGCGTAGCTCGGGCTGACAGTGGTGATCTTATCCGCTGTTTCAATGGCACCTTTCATCATGTTGATGGCACCGTCATATTCGAGGATGCCCATGTGATAAAGCGGAATGCCCATCACTTCGTTGAGCACTTCCCTGCCGTAGTTGCCCTGATACTGGATATTATGAATGGTGAAAATATGCTTGATATTCTGGTAGCCCTGCTGGTACTTGTAGAACACCTGATAGAACACAGGGATCAATGCAGTCTGCCAGTCATTGCCATGAATGATGTCGGGGGCAAAATCAATATACCGCAGCATTTCCAGCACTGCACGGGAGAAGAACACGAATCGTTCGCAGTCATCATAAAAACCGTACAGACCGTCACGTCCGAAATAATATTCATTGTCCACAAAGTAGTAAGTCACTTCGTTCCAAACTGCTGTAAAGATACCGCAGTATTGTTTTCTCCATGAAACATCCACCGTGATATTGGTGAGGAACGTCAGCTGTGCACGCATTTCCGGACGAATGGATTTATACAGCGGCATCACTACACGGCAATCGTGACCTTTGCTGTTGATCGCAGCCGGAAGAGAGCCGATGACATCTGCCAGACCGCCTGATGCAGCGAAAGGCACTGCCTCACTTGCGGCAAAGAGAATATTCAAAATCCATCCACCTCCAAATTAAAGTTTTCCGTTCTTCTTGACATACAGCGGATAGGTTTCGGAACCATTGACTACATGGCCGTCGGAAACCTCTACATTCTTGTCTGTAATAACGTAGTTGATGGAGCAGTTGCTGCCGACCTTGGTACCCTGCTGGAGTACGCAGTTCTTGACAACGCTTCCCTTTTCTACCTTAACACCACGGAAGATCACGCAGTTTTCCACTGTACCCTCGATGATGCAGCCGTCAGCGATCAGGGAGTTCTTTACATTTGCCTCCAGACCGTACTTTGCAGGGCCGTTGTCACCGATCTTGGTGTAGATGGGTGCATCGGGCAGGAAAAGCTTGTTGCGTGTTTCGCTGTCGAGCAGGGCAAGGTTTGCCTCGAAATAGCTCTTGTTGCTGTCGATCCTTGTGAAATAGCCCTTGTGCTCATAGCCCATGAAATTATAGTCATTGGCTCTTGCCTGCAGGCAGTCAGCGATCAGGCTGTACTTGCCCTTGCTTGCTGCATCCTTGACAAGTGTGCTCAGGAATTCACGGCTCATCACGAACATATCCAGAGAAATATTGCACTCACCGGAGATCAGCGGATCCACCAGTACATTGGTGATCTTACCGTCCGGATTCATTTCAAGTACATTGATGGAGGAGAGGGTCTTGTTCTCTTCGTTATACATATACTTGCCGTAAACAGTTGTAATATCCGCCTTGGTTTCGATATGCTGCTTGATGACCGGACGGAAGTCAATGTTGGTCACGAAATCGCAGTCGGACATCACAACATAGTCAGCCTTGGAATGCTCCAGAAAGCTCCATACATTGTTCAGAGCCTCCAGACGGCCTCTGTAAACGCCCTCGCTGCTGCCTGTCTGACTGAACGGAGGCAGAAGGTGCAGACCGCCCTTCTTTCTTGCGAGATCCCATTCTCTGCCGCTGCCCACATGGTCGAGCAGGGAGCCGTAGTTGGATTTTGTAATGACACCGACTTCATAGAAGTTGGAATTGACCATGTTGGAAAGCGGGAAGTCGATCAGACGGTATCTGCCTCCGAACATGATCGAACCCATTGTTCTGTGCTCCGTCATATCCTTGACGGATTTATCATGCATACTTGCGAAAATCAGACCGAGTACTTTTGTATTGCCAGCCATTGCGGAACCTCCTTAGATATTTTCAGAAATGATTTGCTTGGGCAGAACGGTAGCAGTAGAAGAGATGTTTACATTATTGCCCACGACTGCGATGCCCCAGTCATCTCTGTTTTCAACACACTCGGGGCTTGCACCGATCTTTGCACCGGATTCTACCACGCAGTTTTCACCAACGATGGCATATTCCACAACTGCACCGGACTTTACAACTGTACCGGGCATCAGGATGCTGTAATTGACAACCGCACCCTCTTCAATTGTAACATTGGAGAACACAACGGAGAAATCGACCTGACCATTGATGGAGCTGCCCTCTGTGATCATAGAATTCTCGATATGGGCACTGTCACCGATGTACTGCGGCGGCATATGGTTATGTCTTGCATAGATCTTCCACTTGGGATCATAGAGATCCAGCGGATCATTGGGATCGAGCAGATCCATGTTTGCTTCCCAGAGGCTGTCGAGTGTACCAACATCCTTCCAGTAGCCTTCAAATGTATACGCAAACAGACGCTCATTGTTTGCGAGCATTGCGGGGATGATGTCCTTACCGAAGTCCTTGGAGCCTGTATTTGCATTTTCGTTCTCGATCAGATACTTCTTGAGCTTCTGCCATGTGAATACATAGATACCCATGGAAGCGAGTGTGGACTTGGGCTGTGCCGGCTTTTCGGTGAAATCAACGACCCTGTTTTCCTCGTCGCAGGTCATGATGCCGAAACGGGAAGCCTCCTCCATGGAAACATTGATGACTGCGATGGTACCGTCCGCATTGTGTTCCTCATGGTATTCTACGAGCTTTGCATAGTCCATTTTGTAGATGTGATCGCCGCCGAGCACGATCACATATTCGGGATCGTAACGCTCAATGAACCGCATATTCTGATAGATTGCATTGGCAGTACCCTGGAACCAGTCCGCACCCTCCTTGGTTTCAAACGGAGAGAGTACATGCACACCGCCGTACATTTTATCCAGATCCCACGGCTGACCGTTGCCGATGTACTCATTGAGTACGAGGGGCTGGTACTGGGTCAGAACACCGACAGTATCAATACCGGAATTGGTGCAGTTGGACAGTGCAAAGTCGATGATACGGTATTTGCCGCCGTATGGCACTGCCGGCTTTGCAACACTCTGGGTCAGAGCATACAGTCTGCTGCCCTGTCCGCCTGCCAGAAGCATTGCGATACATTTCTTTTTTGCGTTCATAGTTTTCCTCCTAAAAATAAGAATTTTATTTAAGATGCATTTATGAATACATATTGCAGTTTTAGATCAGTCAGTACATTAAGTCGTGTTGACACTAAGTCATCTGTTTACTTTTTCGTCTTTTTCTTGGAAACCACTTTCTTTTCCGGTACTGCGGCTGCCTTGGAAGTACGCACCTTGCGAACGGTTCTTGCAGTTGTT
Source organism: Oscillospiraceae bacterium (assembly GCA_017462785.1). GTDB lineage: Bacteria > Bacillota > Clostridia > Oscillospirales > Ruminococcaceae > UBA3855. The sequence goes on from JAFTQJ010000071.1 coordinate 9,293, forward strand.
TTAGGGGTGTTGTACTTGAGGTAGAGCACGGACAGCGGCGGAAGCGTCAGCGTGATGGACTGGTCAAAGCTGTGCATGCCGACTTCCTCGGAGGTATACTTCTTCGCTGCAAGTCCTGCACCGCCGAATTCCTCTGCATCCGTACTGAACAGCAGTTCATAATCGCCCTCGAATGGTACGCCGATGCGGTAATCATTTCTTTCTACGGGAACAAAGTTGCAGACAACGATCACTTCGCTGCCGTCATCCGCAATTCTGCGGAATGCGATCACGCTCTGCTTATAGTCATCGTGGGAGATCCAGCTGAAACCACTCCATGAATCGTCATTATCCCAGAATGCAGGGGTATCCATGTAGAGCTTGTTGAGTTTCTTTGCGTATTCCCTTGTTCTGCGGTGATCCTCATCTTCGAGCAGATGCCAGTCGAGCTGGGTCTGGTAATTCCATTCATTTCTCTGTGCGAATTCCTGACCCATGAAGAGCATTTTCTTACCGGGGTGTGCCATCATATAGGCAAGGAATGCACGGTAGGATGCAAATTTGTCCTTCTCATAGCCGGGCATCTTGTTCAGCATGGAGCATTGTCCGTACACGATCTCATCATGGGAGATGGGCAGGATATAATTCTCAGAGAAGCAATAGAAGAACGAGAATGTCAGCTTGTCATGATTGAAGGCACGGTAGATCGGGTCAAGGGACATATACTGGAGCATATCATTCATCCAGCCCATGTTCCACTTGAAGTTAAAGCCCAGACCGCCGATGTCAGTAGGTTTTGTAACCAGCGGCCATGCGGTGGATTCCTCTGCGATCATGAGGACATCCGGATGCTTGGCAAATACAGTTTCATTCAGGCGGCGGAAGAAATCCACAGCCTCCAGATTTTCGTTGCCGCCATTGACATTGGTTGCATACTCTCCCTCACGTCTGTCATAGTCGAGGTAGAGCATGGATGCAACCGCATCCACCCGCAGACCGTCAAGGTGGAATTCATCCAGCCAGAAGCACGCACTGGAGATCAGGAACGAGCAGACCTCGCCCTTTCCATAGTCAAATACACGGGTACCCCAGGACTTGTGCTCCATCTTTCTCGGGTCGGTATATTCATAGCAGTAGCTGCCGTCAAATTCGCACAGACCGGAGGCATCCTTCGGAAAATGTGCCGGAACCCAGTCAAGGATCACACCGATGCCTGCCTGATGGAACAGATCGACCATTTCACGGAACTGGTCGGGTGTGCCATAGCGTGAGGTCGGTGCAAAATAGCCCGTTACCTGATAGCCCCATGAGCCGTCAAACGGGAATTCCGTCAGCGGCATGAATTCCACATGGGTGTAGGACATTTCCTGCATGTACGGAATGAGCTGTTTTGCAAAGGTCACATAGTCGAGCAGATTGCCGTCGTCATGGTGCTTCCAGGAATCCAGATGCACCTCGTAAATGTTCATCGGACGCTTGTAGACCACCTGCTGTTTCTTGGCTTCACGCCATGCGGCATCATGCCACTCGTAGCTGCTTTCAAAGATCTTGGATGCAGTTGCAGGTCTTGTTTCAAAGTGCATTGCATAGGGATCGGATTTCATCAGGATCCTGCCGTCCTCCGTTTCGATGCTGTATTTGTAGGCATCGAACTGCTGGAGTCCGCCGATCACTGCTTCCCAGATACCGTCCGCAATGAGCTGCATCGGATCAGCATCACGCTCCCAGTTGTTGAAATCGCCAACAACGGAAATGCTTTTTGCCTTGGGTGCCCAGACACGAAAACGGTGCCTGCACTCTCCCTCTTCTGTGATGCTGTGCACGCCGAAAAATTTATACGCTTCGTTGTTTTTTCCCTGATAAAATAAGTAGAGCGGGAAATCATTAGGATTGGATGTTGTATTTACATTCATGGCTACTCCTCCCTTTATACCTATTTTATCAGAAATCATCCGTTCTTGCAAGGGTTTTTCCTTTATGCGTCACATTTTCATAATTTGTGATAATAACTGGTATTAATTTTTATGCAAATTGACGATTGTTTTTAGGGGAATATTACTTTGGGGAATTAGGGCTATTCCTTTTTCTGAGGGCAAAAGAACTTTGAGCCGATGCGGAACATCGGCTCGGATCAGGTGGGTTCACGCACTCGCAGGATCAGCGGCGGTGAGGAGCTGCACGGGCTGTGCACTGTACTCCTCCTGCATGGCGGCGGTGCTTCTGACGGCGGCGGCGATGACAGTGATGTCATCCTCCGCTTTTCCTGCGTGGAACACATCCGCTTTCTCGCACACCTGTGCGGCGATCTGTGAGAGGGGCATATTGCTCAGGAGCAGCTCTTTGATGAAAGGATATTCCGCCTCGCTGATGCCGTCGGAGATCATGATGATGCGGTCATTGGCAAGTGCAGGAAGCGTCCGGCAGAACGGCTCCGCCTGTGCAACGATACCGATGGGAAAGCTCTTCGCTGCGATCCGCATGACCTGTCTGTGGTGGAGGTAGAGGGTGGCGGATGCACCGGATTTGTAGAGCTGCACTTCCCCGTTATCGGCATTGAGCCGGAGAATATCGAGTGTGGCAAAGCTTTCGGTATTGCTTTCGGACAGCAGAATGGTATTGGCAAAACGAATGGCAGTTTCCGGCGGCATACCGCCTGTGACCAGTCTGACAAAGGTGCGGACGGCGATCTGTGACATGAGGGATGCGGAAGCACCGCTGCCCATGCCGTCGGAAAGGATAAGGTACTGATTGCCCTGTGCATCCGTGAATGCCTCGGCGGTATCACCGCAGCGTTTGTAGCCGGGGGCATGGACGCTGCGGATGGTATGCTCAAGCTGATACGCAGGCTTCTGGAAGAAGCAGTACCGCAGGATGCCGCCCTCCCTTTGCACGGGGATGCTGCAAAGCTCTGTGCTGAGCAGATCGGAGAGCAGCTCCTGTACGGCTGCGGCTGCCGGAAGCTCTGCTCCTGCATAGATCTCTGCGGCATATCTGCCGGATTTCAGGCGGCGTACAAAGCAGCTGCGGAACTCACAGCGGCACTGCCGGAGGATCTTCTGTAAGCTCTCCGTTTCCTGTACGCAGACGCTGATCTCACGCTGTTTTGCAGAATCAGAAGCCATTTCTTCGAGCAGGCGGAAGTATTCAAGCATGACATTACGGTTCTGTGTCAGGTGGACGGAGGCGGTCTGTTCGAGAGCTGACCGCTGACCGCATTCCCAAAGGCAGCCTGCGATCTTATTCTGACGGATGCAGCCGTTGAGAGCCTCGGGAATGGGATTGACTGCCGGATGATGCAGGAGCTGGGAGAACGCCTGCTCCGTCTGGTTCCTGCGTTGTGTCCAGCAGAACGCTTCATTCTTGCAGCCGGAGCAGAGCTGTGTGCGGACTTTTCTGACAGCATCAACGGGCTTTGTTGGGTGGAGGTGCCCGATGATGGAGGCGGTTTCCTCACGCAGTCCTGCGATGGATTTGGAGAGGAACTGCTCACGCTGGACGGTGCAGTGGCTGTTTCCGCTTTTCTGTGCTTCAAAGACGATGATGCGGCACAGGGGGATGTGGCAGCAGAGGGCGTACAGGCAGCCGGCAAGAAGCAGCTCTGTGATGACCCGTGCAAGCTCCATGCTGCTGTCGAGCACGGCACTGCTGAGTGTCTGCATCAGGAAGAACACCGGCAGGAAAAGGGCATTGGGCAGGCGGCTGAGAAAGCCTGCGAGCATGGCAGTGATGGGGAGAAAGAGCAGGGGCATGCCGAGGCTGACGCTGCACAGCACGCTGCCGCAGGCAGTGAGAGCACCGAGGAGGGTGCCGCCGTTCTGACGGAACTGCTTGGCAGCAAGGAGTGTCACAACGATCCCGGCTGTGCGTCCGGCATTGCAGAACGGCAGATCCAGTCCGCAGAGGGCGGTGATGCCGAGCAGATAGGTCATGGCAAAGGTGAAGCTTTTTCCGGCATCCAGAAGGATCCTGCCACGCTGGCGGAAGGCTGTCCATGCATCCGCAAAGAGAAACGCCGCCGCACCGATGAGGAGGGATTCCATGATGTACAAGGGCAGTCTGCCGCCCTGCTGTGTGAAAAAGAGGTCGGTGATGAATCCTGCTGCGGCACAGGAAATGACGGAGAGCAGAGCCAGCATATTGGGACGCTGCACCTCATAGAAGAGGATGCGGACGCAGACGATGGCAACAAGGCAGGTGAGCAGATATGCCATGTCCTGCGGTGTCCCCTGAACGACATAGGCAAGCAGGGTGCCGCAGAGCATGCAGAAAGCATACAGCGGCGGACACACGCCGGCGATAGCGGCAGGAAGCGGTGACACGATGCCGCAGACCGTGCCGGCGGACAGCAGATAGCTGCCCCCGAATGCTGTGATGCAGCCCAGCGGCAGACGAACAAATTCCTGCTGGAATAGTTGTTTGAGATGGTTCATTGACATTCTCCTCCTTTATGGTATACAGCTTTTTCCTCTATTATACCAGATGGGAGGGGGGAGTTTTGTCATAACGCATCGGCGTTTTTGGAGGAATCGGGGCGGGTGGATGTTATTTCCTGCGATTCAGGCAGTGTTTGATGATTGCCGGAAAAATGCCCTGATACACGAGGGTGTATCAGGGCAAAGATTCAACAATAGAAGCAGACACGAGCCGGAATTTCAGAATCGTTCTGATACTCTCTGAACAGCTTGAACAAAACTTTCAGAGCCATTATGTCGATCTGTAATTCATCATTTGATGTGAACCAGCAATTACTGCAATTTTCAACTTTTATTGATCCTTCAGAAATCATCGGGACAATTTTGCCAAGTGAATATTCTTCAAAGCACTTTCTGTTGATGGTGATGCGTCCATCGTATACCTGTTTCTTTCGCTCAGGGCGATTATCATCATACCCACTGTAAGCATAAAGAACTGATGTATCATCTGCATCGATCAGATAGGCGTTTGCACCAATGCCCATACTCATGTTGTATCACGCTCCACGACCTGATAAGGATATTCGCAGACCTCAAAGGGGGTCCATATTACAAATTCACCTTGTCCTTGAATCAAATTACTAAACGATTTGGTTTCTTCGTATGTATTTTGAATCAAGCCTGTTTGACAGTCTATTGTATACTTATTATCAGGTCGATTTTCAATTACTTCATTCAATGAGTCTGCAATATAGCTGCAAAAAGAGAAATATCCCTTTCCCAAGCTTTCACAGCCGAGTATGTCACAGCCAATTTTGTATTTTTGTACAGTACATTCATTGCCTGACCTGACTACATCAAAAGTTCCTTCCTTTTCAAATTCATCAAAAATTGTCGAATCAGTAAATACGCCGATTATTTTATACCCATCCATATTTATGAGATACCTGCATATTTTCACTGCATCCTCAAAACAACAAAATCTCACATCAGTTGTAAGACGCTTATTTTCAAACAAATCAGCAACTAATCTGCAAAATTCCGAAAAATCGGTATCATTTAATTGCAAATACTTCTGATATTGTGCTCTGTTACTTTTTGGATAGTTGATCCAGAAGCATTTCTCCAAATCAGGGAACTTTTCACTTAACCCATCTTCGCTTACTGAAAGAATATGACTTGTTTTCAGAGTACACCATTCAGGTTTAACCAAAGGTTTTACGATATAATAACCAAAGCATTTCATATCATTCATAACAAATCACCAGCAAAATTTCCAATTTACATTTCCCCCGCCAGCACATTCGCCAGCCCTACCAGCTCCTCCATCGTGAGTGATTCGATACGGGCGTTTGACGGGATCTGGGCTTCTGCAAAGATCTCCTGCATGCGTGCTTTCGGGATGCCAAGACCGCCGGCAAGGACACCGGAGAGCTGCTTTCTTCTCTGGGAGAAGCCGACCTTCACCATGCGGAAAAATACTGCTTCATCCGCCACCTGCCACGGCTTTTCCTTGTGAAGCGTGATCTGGATGACGGCGGAATCCACATTCGGTGCAGGCATGAAGCTGCCCCTCGACACCTGAAAGAGCGTCTTGGCGGAACCGTAGAATGCAACTGCCACGGACACCGCACCGGATTCTCTGCTGCCGATCGGGGCACAGAGCCGCTGGGCTGCCTCTTTCTGCACCATGACGGTGATGGTTTCAATGGGGAGCTTTTCTTCCAGCAGCCGCATGATGAGGGGCGAGGTGATGTAGTACGGGAGATTCGCACAGACGGCAACACGCAGACCCTTGAATTCCTCCGCAATGAGTCCGGCGAGGTCGTATTTCATCGCATCGCCGTGAATGACCTTTACATTGTCAAAATCCGCCAGCGTTTCCTCCAGAATCGGGAACAGGCGGTCATCCAGCTCGACGGCAACGACCTTATCCGCACGCTTGGCAAGCTCTGCGGTGAGCGTTCCGACACCCGTGCCGATCTCCAGCACGCCGAAGCCCTCCGCTGCATTGCCCATCTCGGCGATGCGGGGGCAGACGCTGGGATTGATGAGAAAATTCTGTCCGAGTGCCTTGGAAAAATGAAAGCCGTGACGCTCCAGTATGGTTTTCACATAGCCAATATCTGTCAGATTCTGCATGAATTGGTTCCTCCTGTTTCTTTGAGTACTGCTTCTGCACAGCGGATGCCGTCCACGGCGGCAGAGGTGATGCCGCCTGCATAGCCGGCTCCCTCACCGCAGGGGTAAAGCCCGTGCACGGCGATGCTCTGGTATTCCTCGTTCCGAAGCATGCGGACGGGGGATGAGCTTCTGGATTCCACGCCCGTCAGGACCGCATCCGGATCCGCAAAGCCCCGAAGCTTTCTGTCCATTGCGGTGATGCCGAGCCGGAGCGTTTCGCACATGAAATCGGGCAGATAGCGGTCGGGAGAGGCAAATGTCGTATCCGGAATATAGGTCGGTGTGACCTTCCCGAAATGGTCGGATTCACGGCGGAGAAGGAAATCTCCGACACGGATCACGGGTGCTGCATAATTGCCGCCGCCGGCTGCAAACGCGGCACGCTCCAGCTCCTGCTGCATCCGCATACCGGAAAGGGGATGTTCATCCGGAAAGTCCTCGGGATGCAGTCCCACAAGCAACGCAGAATTAGCGTTTCTGCCGTTTCTTGCAAAATGGCTCATGCCGTTCACGGCAAGCATTCCCTCCTCCGAGGCTGCCGCCACGACCTCACCGCCGGGGCACATGCAGAAGGTGTACAGGCTTCTGCCGTTCGGGAGGTGCACTGCCAGCTTATAATCCGCCGCCCCGAGTGCCGGATGTCCTGCGGACGCACCATAGAGGGCACGGTTCATATCGGCTTGCAGATGCTCGATGCGGACACCCATTGCAAAGGGCTTCTGTGCCAGCGGCAGGCCCTTCTCCCAGAGATGCTGCATCGTGTCACGGGCACTGTGTCCGAGTGCAAAAATGGCATGATCTGTGGGAATTTCATGTTCCTCTCCATTCTGCACATACTGCACGGCGGTCAGTCTGCCGTCACGCTCCGTATAGCCGGTGAGCTTTGCGGAAAAACGCACCTCACCACCAAGATCTATGATCTTTGCACGGAGATTCCGCACCGTTCCGGTGAGCCTGTCCGTGCCGATGTGGGGCTTTGCCTGCCAGAGAATTTCCTCGGGTGCACCGCATTGTGCAAAGGTTTCCAGCACAAAGCGGATGCGGGGATCCTTGATGCCCGTGTGGAGCTTGCCGTCGGAAAATGTGCCTGCACCGCCCTCTCCGAACTGGATGTTGCATTCCGTGTCAAGGATTCCGTTTTCACGGAATTTCCGCACTTTTTCCATACGTTCTTCAACTGCACAGCCACGTTCGAGCACGATCGGGCGAAGTCCGGCTTTTGCGAGAACATATGCCGCAAACATGCCGGCAGGTCCGAAGCCGACCACAACCGGACGCACCGGATGGGTGCACTTGTGCACTGTATAGGGCGTTTCGGCAACGTGGAGCACATCGTTGTCCCTGGCGAAAATTTCCAAAAGCTTTTGCTCCTGTGCAGTTTCAAGATCGAGCGAAAATAGGAAGGAAACGGCATTTCGCTTTCTTGCATCCACAGAACGACGGCGGATCTTCAGAGATAGGACGGAATCCGCAGAAATCCGCAGTTTTTTTGCTGCCGCACTGCGGAGATCCTGCTCATGATAATCCAGCGGCAGACGGATGTTTTGTAGACGGATCATGTTTGTGCACTCCTTTCCGCAATATCTTTCGCCGCCCATGCACCGCTTGCCCAGCACCAATGGAGGTGATAGCCTCCGCAAAGGCTGTGCACGTCGGCGGCTTCTCCGATAATGTAGAGATTCGGGTGCTGCTTCACCTGCAAATGCTCATCCAGTGCACTCCCCTTCACGCCGCCGGCGGTCGCCTGTGCCTGTTTCCAGTCGGCAAGTCCGGTGACGGGGAATTGCAGATCATGCAGTTTTCCTGCAAGCTCCATGATATTCCTGCCGTCGAGCTGTTCGCAGGGAGTATTCGCCCGTATGCCGCATTCTTTGAGAATAAGCCGTGCCAAGGGCTTCTGGACGATGCCGGAGAGCATCATTTCGCTGTCCGCACCGTACCGCACCGCCTGAAATGCGTAGAGCATTGCGGCAGTCCCGCCCTCGCTCTGATGGGGGCAGAGGTTCAGGGAAATGCGGAAATCTCCACATTTTTTCGGATCCACAAGTCCTGCAAGATCAAAAAGACAGATGCCGGAGAGGGCGGTTTCCGTGAACTGCACCTCGCCGGACGCCTCACGGATGGGCTTCTCCTGACAGAGCATTGTGACCCTGGCTCTCACACGCAATCCTTTCAAGGGGCGGAGCATGCCTGCATCCGAACGCACGGGGCAGAGCACGGGCTTCGGAGGTGCAAGCGGAATGCCGAGCCTGCGGAGCAGCTCCCATGCACTGCCGTCCGTGCCAAGCTGCGGTGCAGCATAGCCTCCGGCTGCAAAAATGACCGCATCTGCGGTGTATTCCGCATCTTCCGTGCACACACGCCAGCCTTTTTTCATGGGGGTGACTGCGGTGACACATGCATCACAAAGCTCCTCCACGCCATATCCTGCACATGCCCCCCGGAGGGCATCGAGGACGGCTGCGGCGGTCATACTGTAGGGGTAGACCCTCCCCTGCTCATCCGTCCGGCAGCAAAGCCCGAGGGATTCAAAAAAACCCGAAGCATCACCAAATCCTGCAAGGATCTCCGCCGTGGAAACACTGCCGGAATAGTCGCTTGCAGAGATGGGGGTATGACTTAAATTGCATCTGCCGTTGCCGGTGGCAAGGATCTTTTTTCCGGTACGGGACTGCTTTTCCAGAATGGCGATCCCGTTCACACCGTAGGATGCCGCCGTGACAGCCGCCGCCAGTCCCGAAGCTCCGCCGCCGATGATGATGAGCCGATGATGCATAGTTGTTCCTCCCAAAAATGATGTGAAATCCGGCTTTATTTGTCCTCGAGCATCAGCACTGCGGTGATCTCGGGTCCGATATTGATGGAAACGGCTGCACCGATCTTGACAATATCCTCCGGCGGATAGCCCAGCCGCTGGGTCAGCTCCTGTGCAAGCTCCTCGGGCAGCTCACTGTTGGAACCACGCAGAATGAGATAGGGTGCACTTTTGATCATCTTCTCCGCTTTTTCAGCGAGGGTGGGCACGATCTTCTTTTCGCCCCTCACCTTTTCAATGACCTTGTTTTCGCCGTCCACGAACTGGATCACGGGCTTCAGACCGAGCAGATCGCCTGCAAATGCGGCGGCTGCGGAAACTCTTCCCGATTTCTTGGCATATTTGAGCGTGTGGGGAATGACATAGACCGTTGCCTTGTCGAACCAGTCCTCCAGATAGCCTACGATTTCTGCGGCACTGATGCCCCTTGCTGCCATTTTTGCCGCCTGCTGCACGGAATAGCCGTAAACTGCGGTGTAGCACTTGGAATCAATGATGTGGATCCGCATCTGCTCCTGTGCCATGGGGTAATTGTCATAGAGGGCAGCCTTTGCCATCTGTGCATTCTGATGCGTTGCGGAGCCTTTGGAATTGATTGTCACGCAGATCACATCCGTATAGCCTGCATCGAGGTACTCCTTGAACTTCTCCTCATAGGTGAAGGACGTGATCTGGGAGGTGGTGGGCAGCTCGTCGGACTGCACCAGCAGATCGTAGAATTCATCCGTGGACAGGTCACGCTGTTCTGCATAGGAGCCGCCGTTCACGCTCAGCATGATGCTCAGGACATCAATGCCCAGCTCCTCGGCGACCGGAAGCGGAATATCGCTCGTAGAATCAGTAATGAGTTTGATCTTTTCCATAATTTTCTCCTTTTTTGGGGATTATTCCCATTCGTATTTTGTCAAATTGCCTCTGGTTTCCAGCTCCGGATAGTCCCACTGCCGCAGAACTTCATAGGCGGCGATGGCGGCGGAATTGGACAGGTTCAGGCTTCGCAGTGTCGGCCGCATCGGGATGCGGACACAGGTTTCCGGATGGGCATAGAGCAGCTCCTCCGGCAGTCCGGCATCCTCTCTGCCGAACATCAGATAGATATCCTCGTTCGGGTCATACTGCACATCACTGTGACGTTTCCGACCCTTTGTCGTGAAAAAATAAATTTTGTCCTGTGCATGCAGCTCCATGAAGCTCCCGAGGCTTTCGTATTCGGTAATGTCCAGCTTGTCCCAGTAATCAAGTCCGGCACGTTTGAGCTGTTTGTCGGTGATGGTGAAGCCGAACGGATGGATCAGGTGAAGTCTGGCACCGGTCACGGCACAGGTACGGGAAATATTGCCTGTATTCTGGGGGATCTGCGGTTCGCAGAGGACGATGTTCAGTGACATGGGATGCTCCTTTTTGCTGATCATCAGCATTTTCCATTCATGTTTTGCGTGCTTCTTCACATACTATCCCTGAAAAGGAGGGATTGCAAATGAAGATGAGCACATTGATCAAGGGCATGGCAGTCGGTGCGGCTGCCGGAACTGCCTGCTATCTGCTGTCGAAAACTTCCGACCGTCAGAAGCACCGCATGAAGCGTCACGCAGAACAGGCACTTCATGCCGCTGGCTGTGTTGTGGATGATATTGCTTCGATGATGAAGTAAGCTTTGCAGGGCGGATGCCCTGCTTTACTTATTCACGCAGTTTTTCCGGTAGGCAAGGTAGCTTTCCAGAATAATGACCGCTGCCACAGCATCCACGACCGCCTTGCGTTTTTTGCCTCTGGTGTTGGTGACATTGAGGTAATTGTGGGCGGAAACGGTGGTGCTGCGTTCATCCCACATGACGGTTTCCAGTCCTGTTTTCTCCTCCAGAAGCTTTGCAAAATTCATGCATTTTTCGGCACGCTCGCCGATGGTGTTATTCATATTTTTGGGATAGCCTACGACGATCAGCTCCGCCCCCTGTTCCTTTGCCTTTGCAGCAACGGCATCGGCACAGCGTTCAAAATGACGCTCCTGCACGACGCACACAGGGGAGGCGAGAAATTCCGATTTGTCGCAGATGGCAAGCCCTGTGCGGGCATCTCCAAAGTCTACGGATAGGATTTTCATAGTTTTACCTTTCATTTACAGCAGCACTTCTGCGACCTTTGCACCGCAGGTGCATTGGGAGCAAATCGCCTGCACAGGCTCTGTGCCGCCGAAGTCTACGGATAGGATTTTCATAGTTTTACCTTTCATTTAAAGTGGAATTACTGCGACCTTTGCACCGCAGGTGCATTGGGAGCAAATCGCCTGCACAGGCTCTGTGCCGCCGAAGTCTACGGATAGGATTTTCATAGTTTTACCTTTCATTTAAAGTGGAATTACTGCGACCTTTGTACTATTGATCTCTTAGGTATGCAGTGCGATTTCATGCCAATCGTTTTCCTGCGAGATCAGCCATTCCAGACCTCTTCTGCGTTCGAAAACGACCTCCATATTCAGATCGCCGATGGGGAGATTTTTGTCAACGTGCATATTCTGCACACATGCCCAATGGTAACGATAGTAGAGATCCAGCATATCGAGGATTTCCTCAATACAACGGGGTTTGCAGTTCTGACAGAATATCTCAAAGGAATCGCAGTCCACAACCAGATGAACCGCCTTTGCACAGTCGCAGATCTGGCTTGCATCGGAAATATCCTCCACAAGTCCCAATGCCCATGCAAGCGACCAGAAGCATTCGTATTCCCAGACAACATCCACGACATCCTGCTGGTCAAACATGCCGCTGACAAGGTGCTTCTCCTTCTCGTTGAGTGCATCAAATACGCCGAATTTCTTCATAAGGTCAATGAAAAAATGCACGCCGTCGTACTGCTGCTCGGAAATATCACACGCAATCTGCGTGGAAAGGAGTGCGGCAATGGCTCTTTTGCAGATGGCATCCTTGCTTTTCATCGTCACATCATCGGCGGATTCAATACAGGGCAGTCCTGCAAAGATGCCGATGCCCTTTGCTTTGATTTTCTGTTCGGAAAGTGCTTTTCGTTCCTGTGGTGTTTTCATGGTACTCCACTTCTTTCATCATAAGTTTTTGGTCTGAATAATCGTTTTCTCATCTGACATCATAATAAAATCCATCCGCCGCTTCCCTGTCCTTTCCTGTGAAAATGCGTTTGGTGAGCTTGCGGTTTTTGATCAGATACCAGTCACCGAATTCATCGAATTTGCGGCTGGAGGTAAGGATATGGGATTTCTTCAGCGTGCCGTATTTCTGTCCCCTGCTCACGCCGAGTTTATTCAGTCTTGCGGCAAAATCCATATCCTCCAGACTGATCAGGCTTTCATCGAAGCCGCCTATCTTCTCGAAATCCCGCTTATAGCACCAGAACATACCGCCGGAAAGGGCAGCTTTGTTCTTCCACATGATGGGGATGAGATTGAGTGCGACATAGGCTCCGGAACAGAGAATGCCGAGGGACACTCTCTCAAATTTCGAACGAGTGCCGCCGCCGACATACTTGCCGGATTCGAGCATCTCTGCGATTTCTTTCAAAGAGCCTTTTGTCATACAGCTGTCTGCGTCGATCGTTACGATAATATCGCCCGCTGCGGCTCTGACTCCGGCATTGCGGATCATGCTGATGCACTTATCCTGATTGTCGATCACCTGTGCACCGAATTTTTCCGAGATTTCTGCGGTTTTGTCCGTGCAGCGATTCGCTGCGACAATGATCTCCACACGGCAGTCAGGCACTTCCTGTTCGGCACGCTTGATGGATTCCAGACAGGCAGTGATGTATTTTTCTTCGTTGTGAGCGGGGATGATGATGGAAAATGTATGAGAGGTCATGATAAATCTCCTGTTCCGGGACGGTATCACTTCAATATTTCCGCCCCAAAATATCTCAGATTTTCAGGAATGCAGACTGCATTGATGTACTTTTTGAATTCCTCGGAAATATACTCTCCGAACCTATGCCAGAGAATCGGGTCATCGGTCAGATATTCCAGAATGGTGACTTCCACCACATTGACAACAGCGTCATTCCCCTGCTTCCACATGGTTTCAATCACATCACAGTACTGGCGTATGCTGTCCGGCTGGGTATTTTTCCGAAGCAGTGCAGTCAGCGGAACATTGACCAGTTCTCCTGCAAGCGTATGCAGGAGAATCTGTTCATATTGTGCGAGATGCTGTGCACAGATGTCCGCACCATTCGGGAGTTTTTCGGAAAATAGAGTGATGCAGGTTTCGGGGGTGAGCATGGGCGATCTCCTTTCACCAAAACCAATCACTCCGCTTTTACAATATACCGACTGACAGAAAATGCCGCATTCCGCATTGGAAAGAATTCCTCTTCCGTTTTCTGGAATACGCCGCCGCATTTTTCGATTACTTTAATGGAGGCGAGATTTTCGGACATGGCATCGATCCTGATTTCGGAATATCCTTTTGTAAACAGATAGTCAATCAAGCATTTGCAGGCTTCTGTCATGTATCCCTTGTTCCAGAATTTTCTCGACAGATTATAGCCGATCACGGGCGTTCCTGTGACACCGTTCAGATAGCCGACCACATCAATTCCGCCGATCAGCTCATGTGTGTCTTTCAATTCGATGGCGAAATTGAGGCGTGCAGGCTTTTCGTATTCTTCGATCCATTGACGGAGAATGGCTCTGGTTACATCAATGCTTTCATGGGTGTTCCAAGTCAGATATTTTGTAACCTCCGGATCGCTTGCCCAGCCGGAAAACATGGCTTCTGCGTCCTCTTCTCTGAATGGTCTTAAACGGAGTCGGTTTGTTTCGAGTGTGAGTTTCATTTTTATCACCTTTTCTGCAAGGGATAGAGGATAAATCAGCAACATCGGCTCGCCGCTTACCACGGCTTCACAGTACCAATAATATCCTTTACAGAAGCAATCTTATTTTCATCGAGGAAGGCATTCATTTCGTCCACGATCTTAATCGGTGCGTAAGGGTCCGTGAAGATCGCCGCACCAACCTGTACAGCGGATGCACCAGCCATCATCAGCTCGATGGCATCCTCGCCGGTGGACACGCCGCCCATACCGATGATCGGGATGGAAACTGCATTTGCTGTCTGCCAGATCATGCGGACTGCAACGGGGAGAATTGCCGGACCGGACAGACCGCCGACATTATTGTGCAGGACAGGTCTGCGTGTTCTTACATCAATTCTCATGCCAAGCAGCGTGTTGATCATGGAGAGGGCATCCGCACCGGCGGACTCGACTGCCTTTGCGATCTCCACAATGCTTGTCACGTTCGGGGAAAGCTTCACCACCAGCGGCTTGGAGGTTGCCTTACGGACTGCGGCTGTCACGGCTTCCGCACTTGTGCAGGAAGTACCGAATGCCGCACCGCCCTGCTTGACGTTCGGGCAGGAAATGTTCAGCTCGATCATATGCACATCGGTCTTGTCCAGCTTTGCCGCAACCTCTGCACATTCCTCAGGGGTAGAGCCTGCAATATTCGCAAGAATGACGGTATCCTTGGTGAGCAGGTTCGGGAGTTCCTTTTCGATGAAGGTGTCAATGCCGGGATTCTGGAGACCTACGGAATTGAGCATGCCTGCCGGAGTTTCGGCGATTCTCGGGGAAAGATTGCCGGTACGCAGTGTGCCGGTCGTACCCTTGGTTGCAATGCCGCCGAGCTTGGACAGCGAATAGAATTCCTCGTATTCTCTGCCGTAGCCGAATACGCCGGATGCCGGAATGATGGGGTTTTTGAATTCCACCCCTGCAACGTTTACAGACAGATCAGCCATTACCAAACTACCTCCTCAGCATTGAATACGGGGCCGTTCTTGCAGACATGTGCAAAATACTCCTCGTCGTTCTTCTTGGTCTTGCATGCACAGCCAAGGCATGCACCCACGCCGCAAGCCATGCGTTCTTCCAGAGAAACCTCGCACAGCGGCACATTGTACTGCTTTGCAAGTGCTGCGATGCCCTTGAGCATCGGCATCGGGCCGCAGGCATAGACTGCATCCACGCCGCCGTTTTTCAGGATCTCCTCCAGCGGCTGTGTGACGAAGCCATGCACGCCCATAGTACCGTCATCGGTGCACAGAATGGTTTCTGCACCGGTCTTTTTGAAATCGTCCTGCAAAATAACAGCATTTGCACTGCGGAAGCCCGTGATCGCAACCGCCTTTTCGCCGTAGATCTGGGCGAGGGGGAGCATGGGGGGCGTACCGATGCCGCCCCCGATGCAGATGACCTTGTTCAGCTCGGGCTTGATGGTGAAGCCGTGACCGAGGGGGGCGAGCATGTCGATGAGGTCGCCCTTGTTGAGCTTTGCGATCTCCTCCGTGCCCTTGCCTCTTACCTCGAATACGATGCGGAGCGTGCCCTTGTTCTTGTCGATCTCACAGATGGAAATGGGTCTGCGGAGGGTGAAACCGTTTGCACGGATGTGCACAAACTGACCCGATACAGCCGCTTCTGCCGCTTCGGGGCAGAGGATCACAAAGCTGTACATTTCCTTTGCGAGGGTTTTCTTTTCGATGATGGGGTATTGTCCCTGTGTGTATTTCATACGATTCATCCTTTACAAAGATTTGTGAATATATGGCATTGTGGGGCGATTGCCCCACAATGTTTGTTTTTTACAGATTGATATGTGCTGTAATATCATCACGCATACGGATGGCTTCACGTCTTGCAGCCTTTGCAAAATCCTGCTCGTCGCAGCCTTCCTTCTTGTATGCACACATGATGGCTCTGGAGGAATTCACGATACCGCCCAGACCGTTTTCATCGAATGCTGCTGCAACGCCCTCAGCACCGCCGCCCTGTGCACCATAGCCGGGTACGAGGAAGAAGGTGTGCGGCAGTCTTTCTCTCAGCTCCTTGAGCTGCTCGGGATAGGTCGCACCAACAACCGCACCCACTGCGGAATAGCCGTACTTGCCGATGGTGTCAGCTCCCCACTTCTCGCAGAGGTCGCCCATTCTTGCATACAGCGGCTCACCGTCCATCAGCTGATCCTGCAGCTCACCGCTGGAGGGATTGGAGGTCTTGACCAGTACGAAAATGCCCTTGTCACGCTCCTTGCATGCACCCAGCAGAGGATTGATGCCGTCAGAACCGAGGTAGCCGTTCACGGTCAGTGCATCCGCACCGAACGGCTCCAGCTCATTCTCGCCCACCATTACAGTACCGAGGTGTGCTGCGGTGTAGGCTTCCATGGTTGCACCGATGTCATTTCTCTTGCCGTCCGTGATGACGAACATGCCCTTGAGCTTTGCATAACGAATGGTACGCTCCAGAGCCTTGACACCGTGGTAGCCGTACATTTCGTAGTACGCAGCCTGCGGCTTGATGGCAGGAACGATGTCACAGATCTCGTCAATGATCATCTTGTTGAATTCGTAAATTGCCTTGGATGCAGTTCTCAGGCTCCAGCCGTCCTCCTGCTGGAATTTTCTGATGAGGAACTCCGGAACATAGTCCAGCTTGGGGTCGAGTCCTACTACGGAGGGGTTGCGTGTTTCCTTGATTTTTTCGATCAGTCTGTCAAAGCCCATGATTCATTACTCCTTTGGAATGTTTTTTATTTGAAAGGCGGATGCCTTTATTGAATGTGTTCAGCGATCCGTGCACCGCTTATGTGCAGCACATAGGGTGCGGATGACAAGCCGAGTTTTTACGCCTCATAGCGGATGATGCCGCCGGTGATGGTCATGACCGGCTTTCCGGTCAGCTCCATGCCTCTGAATGCGGTGTTGCAGGATCTGCCGTGGAGCTTTTCGGGGTCCACTGTCCACTTTTTCTCCGTATCCACCAGCACGAGATTTGCCGGTGCACCCTCTGCAAGCGTTTCCTGCGGCAGTCCGAGGATCTCTCTCGGTCTGACTGCCATCATCCGCACAATGTCCTGCAAACTGCATTTACCCGTGTGGTAGAGTGCGGTCAGCGTTGCTGCGAGGGAGGTTTCCAGTCCGACAATGCCGTTGGGAGCTTTCTGGAAATCTGCCTTTTCCTCCTGCGTATGCGGTGCGTGGTCGGTCACGATGCAGTCGATCGTGCCGTCAAGCACTGCCTTTTCAATTGCAAGGCGGTCGCTCTCTTCACGCAGCGGCGGATTCATGCGGTCGTTGGCATTGCGTGAACGCAGCTTTTCATGTGTGAACAAGAAATAGTGCGGTGCGGTTTCACAGGTCACCGGAACGCCCAGCCGCTTGGCTGCACGGATGATCTCCACGCTGCCCTCAGTGCTCACATGTGCGATATGCACCCTCGCTCCGACGGAGGACGCAAGGATGATCTCTCTTGCGGTGATATAATCCTCGGAGGCTCTGTCCATGCCCTTCACGCCCAGCTCCTCAGCAACACTTCCCTTGTGCATGATGCCGCCATTGATGATGTCGAGATCCTCACAGTGGGAGGTGATGAGCATGTTCTGCACCTTGGTTTCTGCCAGTGCCTGCCGCATCAGCTCTGCGGATTTCACCGGTCTGCCGTCATCGGAAAGAGCCGCTGCACCAGCCTGTTTCAGCTCGGCAAAATCCGTCAGCTCCTCCCCTGCCATGCCCTTTGTGATGCA
Source organism: Oscillospiraceae bacterium (assembly GCA_017462785.1). Classification (GTDB taxonomy): domain Bacteria; phylum Bacillota; class Clostridia; order Oscillospirales; family Ruminococcaceae; genus UBA3855. The sequence goes on from JAFTQJ010000071.1 coordinate 27,237, forward strand.
GGCAACGGGGTAGACCGCAACGCCGGTATCCTTGGCTTTATCAAGAATATAGCGGATGGTTTCAGTGCTGTCCACAGGGGGATTGGTATTGGGCATTGCAAGCACACCCGTCACGCCGCCTGCAAGGGCAGCCGCCGCACCGGTGAGAATATCCTCCTTGTGGGTCTGACCGGGATCACGGAAGTGCACATGCATGTCAAACAATCCGGGCATTGCCGTCAGACCGGTACCGTCGATCACACGGTCGGCGGTTTCGGAAATATGCTCCGCAAGTTTCGCAATCTTGCCGTTTTCTATGAGAATATCGCAGTTCTGGTCGAGCTGCACATCGACAGCCCTTACATTCTGAATGAGAATTTTCATTGACGATCACTCCTATCTTTTCCGCACCGGTGCACCCATAAAAAAACGCTCATCCGTCAGCAGACAGACCAGCGTTGTACGGTAATACGCATGTTCTCCATGCATCCGGCGTGGTGATTCAGTTCAATACTTACATTATACCATATCCGGAAAGGTTTGTCCAGTAGTTTTTGAAATTTTGGGTCAGAAAGGCTTTGCCGTTCTGCCGGCAGCGGTTTTTGCATCTCCCCTTGCCGTCACCACACGGAAGCCTGCGGATGCGACCTTTTCAGTCAGATTGCGGACGCTCTGTGCAGATTCCTCCCCCGTGCTGATCTTGTTGTCATAGAGCATGTACTTTTTCCGCACGCTCTGCGGTGAGAGATTCGGCATCACAACATTTGCCCCTGTTTGCAGTCCCAGCTCCCTGCCCTGCGGATGCATCGTGCCGAGAGCTGTCGTCGCCGGAAGCAGCACCTTCGGGTGCATCAGCCGCAGAATGCCAAGGATCCGCAGTACAAGCTCCAGCTCCCCGTTCGGGTAATCACGCAGCGGTGTGTCCTTGTGGGACAAAAAGGGTCCGATGCCGATCATGTCGGGTTTCAGCTCCTGCAAAAAACGCAGGTCGGCAATGATGTGTTCCGTGGTCTGGTACGGGCTGCCCACCATGAAGCCGGCACCTACCTGAAAGCCGATCTCCTTGAGGTCGAACAGGCATTTCCGGCGTTGTGCAAACGTCAGCTCCGACGGATGCAGGCGGCTGTAATGCTCCGGTGTGGCGGTTTCATGCCGCAGGAGATAGCGGTCAGCACCGGCATCAAAATAGGACTGGTAGCTCTCACGGGGTTTTTCACCGACGGAAAGCGTGATCGCACAATCCGGATAGCCTTTCCGGATGGAAGCCACGATGTCACAGAGGCGTTCATCCGTGAAGTACGGATCCTCGCCGCCCTGCAAAACGAACGTCCGGAAGCCCAGAGCATAGCCCTCTTTGCAGCATTCGAGAATCTCTTCCTTTGTCAGGCGGTAACGCTCCGCACAGCGGTTGCTCCGCCGGATCCCGCAATAAAGGCAGTCGTTTTTGCAGTAATTCGTGAATTCGATCAGCCCACGGATGTACACATCCGTTCCGTAATGCTCACGGCGGACGGCATCCGCCGCTTTCCGGAGTTCTGCGTCATATGCGTTGGTTTCCAGCAGCGTTTGCAGCTGGCTGTCAGTCAGGTTTCCTGTGGTTTTCAGAGTTTCGATCAGGTTGTTCATGGGTTCACCTCGGATAGTAATTGTTCTGCAATGGCAAGGCAGTCCTGCGGCGGTCGGTACATCTCCGCACAGCTTACCAGAATATGATGAATGAATGCCGCAAGCTCTTCGGGATCATCGGTGTTCCGGAGCTTCCAGCTGATTTCCGTGAGGGCTTCGTAATACCCTGCATCCTCCCACGATTCCGCAGGCGTTTTGTCAATAGAAAGCCACTGGTTCAGCCGCTGTGTCATCTGCACAAATGCCGTATAATAGGTATCACTGTCACCCCAGCGGAAAAATCCTGTATGCCAGCCGGCAGCCTGATTCAGTTGGTATTCTGTGATGCAGAAACAGTGCGTCGGGTAATCTGCAAAACCCTGCTGCACCTGAAAATGCCGCTTTGCTTCTTCCGCAAGTTCCTGCGTTTCATAAATGCCAAGCACTTTGTCATCGCCAATGCCAAATTGTTCATAGGAGTGCATCAGCAGCCACACGCTTTTCATACGATCGCCCCCTTTACTTATTTATATTGTACCCCAATCCCTTCCCCTTGTCAAGATATAAAAAATTCCTGAAAAAAATATCACAAAACCTCTTGACAAGTGTACTGCAATGTGCTATAATGTACTTACACGATAAGTACACTTGAATACACACAAGTACACTTTCCGGAGGTGAGTATTTGGAAATCATCATCAGCACCAACAGCCAGAAACCGATCTATGAGCAGATCACCTCGCAGATCAAGGAAAAGGTCATGCGTGGGGAGCTGAAGCACGGCGATGCGATCCCGTCCATGCGGGCGTTGGCAAAATCCCTGCACATCAGTGTCATCACCGTGCAGAGAGCCTATGAGGAATTGCAGCGTGACGGCTTCATTGAAACGACGGTCGGCAGGGGCAGCTTCATTTCCGCAGGCGGTTCTGCACTGGTACAGGAGGAACGCCAGCGGCAGGCGGAGGAGCATCTGCTGGCGGCGGCGGAGATCGGCAGATCCAGCGGCATCGGGCTTGCAAAATTAATCGAACTACTGACTTTATTTTATGAGGAGGACGAATGATGGAATTCGCAGTCGAGGTAAAAAACGTAACCAAGAAATACAAACGCTTCACACTTTCCGATGTGAGCTTTGCCGTACCGCAGGGCAGCATCATGGGACTGATCGGTGAGAACGGTGCCGGCAAGAGCACGGCATTCAAGGCAATGCTGAACCTGCTCCGCAAGGATGCGGGCGAGGTGCTGTTCTGGGGAAAACCGCTGGAGGATAAGGACACGGAGCTGAAAGCCCGTATCGGCGTGGCATTCGATGCCATCTGCTTTGCTGAGATCCTGACCGTCAAGCAGGTCGGAAACATCGGAAAAATGACCTATTCAAACTGGGATGCTCCACGTTTCCAGGAGCTTGTCACACGCTTTGAACTGCCGGAAAAGGCGGAGATCAAAACCCTCTCCAAGGGCATGAAAATGAAGCTGAATCTGGCGTTTGCGATGTCCCACAATGCAGAACTGCTGATTCTGGATGAACCGACCGCCGGACTTGATCCGATCGCAAGGGATGAGCTGCTCGACCTGTTTCTGGAATTCGTGCAGGATGAAAACCACAGCATCCTGATCTCCAGCCACATCACCACGGATCTGGAAAAGGTTGCGGATTATATCACCTTCATCAATAAGGGAAAGGTCGCATTCTCCAAGGAAAAGGACGTTCTGCTCTACCAGCACGGCATTGTCCGCTGCGGCGAGAAGGATTTCCAGCTGGTGAAGGAAAAGGGCTGTATTGCGTGGAGAAAGAACGACTGCAATTATGAAATCCTGGTGGAGGACCGGCAGAGCATCCTCCGTGCATTCCCCCATCTGGTGGTGGACCATGCAAGCATTGACGAAATTATGCTGCTGACTGTGAAAGGAGAACGGGCATGAAAGGTTTAGTTTTCAAGGATCTGATAACGGAGCTGCATGAGCTGCGGCGTATGGCAGTTTTTCTGCTGGTGTTTGCATTCGGCATGCCGATCCTTTTCTCTGCGTCAAGCGGTGACTGGTCGGACGTCTATGGTATGCCCCTGACGATGTGTTCCGTGCTGGGTATGGTGATAATTAACAATGCGTTCGCCTATGACGAAAAATCCGGCTGGATGCAGTATGCACTGGTAAATCCCGTGAGCCGTATGCAGTACTACCACGCAAAACTCCTGACCCATGCGATCAATACCATCACCGGCAGCGTCCTCGGGCTGGCTGTAAGCTCACTGCTGGCAGCCGTGACAGGACAGATGACGCTTTCCCTCTTCGGGCAGCTGCTGGCACAGGCAGGAGCCACCGCCGCTGCGTTGTGTCTGATCGGCATCTGGATCATTCCGCTGTTCCTGAAGTACGGCGTACAAAAGGGAACGTTCATGGTAATGCTGATCTTCATCGGTGTTGCGATCCTCTGCACCGGTCTTGTGATGATCAGCTTCGGCTCCATGGCCAATCCATTTGCAGAGGGTGCCCCCCTCTGGACTCCCATCTTGCTCGTCCTGATCGTACTCGGCTCGTTCGTGACGCTCTATCTGCTGGGCAGAAAGTGGATGGGGGAGAAGGAGTTTTAAGTAATGAAAGGATTGATATATAAAGACCTCTGTATCGGTCTGCGTGTCACGAAGCATGTTCTCATCGTTGCCCCCATCCTGCTCTTCATCGTCATGGCGATCACCGCCCTCGGACCGGGGGCGGATCCGCCGATGTACATGATCCCGACCATTTTCTGTACGCTCATCGGCATGTGCATGATGCTGACAACAGCCGGACAGGATCAGGCAAGTGACTGGTTCAGGCAAGGCTTTATGATGCCGGTGACAAGACTCCAATGCTATCACGCCAAACTTCTGCTGCATCTGCTCTGCACGGGCTGTACTGCTGTGTGCGGCGTGATGGTTTCACTCCTTTCTGCACTGCTGTTCGGGGATATGTGCCTGAAAACTGCCGGATTCATTTTCGGTGCGGCAGGCGGTATGCTCCTGCTGTCCATGGTGATTGGTATCTGGCTCAATGCACTCATCATCCGTTTTGGTACGCAGAAAGCATCTGCTATGTTCATGATCCTATTCATCCTCTTCCAGTTCCTCACTCTTACCGGTCTGTTGGAATCACTTCTCTCGGAGGGGTATCTGGTCCTTATTTTGATCTGTGTGGGGGCAATGCTGATGACAGCAATGATGTACTGCTTGGGCAGGAAGTGGATAGAACAAAAAGAATTGTAACGCAAAACAGGGCGTTTTTGCCCTGTTTTTACTTTTTTCAAAAAAATGTCGAAAACCTATTGACAAATATATCGGAATGCGATATAATAGCTATAACGGGAACCGATATAACGGCAACGGATAGAACGGATTCCGATAAAGGAGGTACAATATGAATTTCGGAAATGGTGCATTAACGGAGGCGGTTTATTACATTCTGCTGTCACTGATGACCCCGATGCACGGCTACGGCATTATGCAGAATGCGGAGGAGCTGTCGCACGGGAGAGTAAAGCTTGCGGCGGGAACGCTGTACGGTGCAATCAACACAATGCTGGAAAAGGACTGGATACAGGCACTTCCCGGCGAAAAGAACAGCCGGAAGAAAGAATATGTGATCACGGATACCGGACGGGATGTCCTGCGGATGGAGATCGCACGGCTGGAAGAACTGGTGGAAAACGGGAAACGCATTCTGGGAGGAAACTGACATGAGAAAGAAAGTACATAAGTGGATCTGGGCATGGAATTTTGACAAGGAAGAGAAGTGGCTGAATGAAATGTCCGACAAGGGCTGGTCGATGGTGAGCTACAGCTTTTGTACCTACGAATTGGAGAAAACGGATACGGAGAGATACACCTACCGGGTGGAATTCCTGAAAAACGAGCTGAACCATCCCGAGAGCCAGAGCTATCTGGAATTTCTGGAGGAAACCGGTGCAGAGCAGGTCGGCTCATGGGGCAGATGGGTCTATCTGCGGAAGAACCGTAAGCTCGGCAGTTTTGATCTGTTCTCCGATTACGAGAGCAAGATCGCACACCTCAAGCGGATCGTCTGCCTGTTTGTGCCGCTCGGCTTTCTGAATGTCGGTACCGGCACCAGCAACATCTTAATGGGAATAGAGAACAAAACATTCATCAGTCCGGCAAATTTCTGGGCAGGCTGTCTTTGTCTTTCGGTGGCACTGCTCCTCCTGTACGGCAGCTTCCGTATTTGGCGAAAAATCAAGAGGCTGGAAAAGGAAAAGCAGATCTATGAATAACAAAAATCCCCCGAAGTTTCGGGGGATTTCGTTTATTCAGCGGCAGCTCACCGCTTACTTTACGCCATATTCCTCACGGTATGCCAGCATCTTGTCGAGGTATTCCTTGCCCGGAACGATGTCGTTGCGGATCGCATCAATGATGTCCTCCATCGTCACGATCGGGTATACAGTTACGCCGAATTCTTCCTTGACTTCCTGCACAGCGGACTTGTCGCCCGTACCACGTTCCATACGATCAACGGTGATGACCATGCCGGTCACATCCACATTTGCCGCACCCTTGAGCTTGGGCATGGATTCACGCAGAGCCTTGCCGGATGTCATCACATCATCAATGATGACAACCTTTTCATTGTCCACGAGGGTCTTGCCGACAAACATGCCGCCCTCACCGTGATCCTTTGCCTCCTTGCGGTCGAAGCAGTAGTTCACATCAATGCCGAACTTGTTGCTCAGTGCCACAACGGTGGAAACGGCAAGCGGAATGCCCTTGTAAGCCGGTCCGAAGAGGGTTTCAACGGGGATGTTGTTGTCGTGGATGCATTCTGCATAGTACTCACCGAGCTTTGCAAGCTGTGCACCGGTCTTGTAGTTGCCGCAGTTGATGAAATAGGGGGCGATTCTGCCGCTTTTCAGTGTGAATTCACCGAAGGTCAGAACACCGCATTCCACCATGAATTTGATAAAGCTTTCTTTGTAGGTCATTGTTTTTTCCTCCTATATTCTGGGGTTTTCTCCCCTGTTTAACATTTATGAAATGGTTTCTTCCAGCTTGTCAAGCTCTTTCATCCAGACATTCATGGACGCATCGCTGGGCATGCGGAAACCGGTTCTGGGCGAAAGTCCCACGCTTCCCACGCCCACACCATCGGGCAGGCAGGAACGCTTGAACTGCTGGGTAAAGAATCTCCTGTAGAACGTTTTCAGCCACTTGAAAATCACTGCATCCTCATACTCCCCTGCAAAGGCGTGCTTTGCCATGCGGAAGATCTTCGACGGCGTGAAGCCGTGGCGGATGACATAGTACAGGAAGAAGTCATGCAGCTCGTAGGGACCAACCAGATCTTCTGTTTTCTGTGCGATCTTGCCCTGTTTGTCAGGAGGCAGCAGCTCGGGGCTGACGGGCGTATCGAGAATATCCAGCAGGATGTCGCTCAGCTCTTTCTCGGAATGCTCCGCTTCATAGCGGACAAGATGGCGGACAAGGGTTTTCGGGATCGAACCGTTCACGCCGTAATTGCTCATGTGGTCGCCGTTGTAGGTCGCCCAGCCGAGGGCAAGCTCGGAGAGGTCGCCCGTGCCGACCACAAGACCGTTCACATCGTTGGCAATGTCCATGAGAATCTGTGTGCGTTCCCTTGCCTGTGCGTTTTCATAGGCGGCATTGCGGACGGATTCGTCATGTCCGATGTCTTTGAAGTGCTGCCGCACGCTGTCCTCAATGCGGATTTCACGCAGGGTGCTGCCGTATTTTTTCGCCAGCTCGCAGGCGTTCTGATAGGTGCGGTCGGTCGTGCCGAAGCAGGGCATTGTAATTGTGTGGATGCCGCTTCTGTCGAGTCCCAGCAGGTCGAATGCGTGGGCGGTGACGATCAGGGCAAGGGTGGAGTCCAGACCGCCGGAAAGTCCCAGCACGGCATTTTTGCAGCCGATCGTCTTCATGCGGCTCATCAGACCCACTGCCTGCATTTGCAGGATGTCCTTGCACCTTGCGGAACGGATGGCGGAATCTTCGGGGATGAAGGGATTTTTGGGAATGGGACGGGTGAGGGTGGTTTCTTCCATATCCATGGAAAATTCCACACGGAACATCTCCTCATCCGTTGTAAACGTATTACATCTGCGTCGTTCTGCACAGATCTGATGCAAATCAATCTCGGTGACGATCATCTGATTCTGGAACAGCTCGGATTCTGCCAGAAGCTTGCCGTTTTCCGCAATGAGATTATGACCGGAGAATACCAAATCGGTGGTGGACTCCCCGATTCCGGCATCAGCAAAGGCATAGGCACAGCAGAGGCTTGCGGATTTTGCCTGCACCATCATGCGGCGGTATTCGGGTTTTCCGGCTGACGCAGGACTTGCGGAGAGGTTGAAAATCAGTGTCGCTCCGGCTTTTGCAAGCTGCACGGACGGGCTGTCCGCAGTGTAGAGATCCTCGCAGATTTCCACACCGAAGGTCAGCTCAGGGAACACCTCACAATAGAAAACCTGATTGGTTCCGAACGGTACATACATTTCATCCATATTTTCGGACACATGTCCTGCATGAAAATAACGCATTTCCTCTGCATTTCCGTAATCCGGAATGTATGTTTTCGGGACACCGCCAAGAACTGTACCATTGTAAATCACTGCGGCACAATTGTATAATTTGTTACGGCAACAGCATGGCACTCCGACAATAGAAACGATTTTCATTTTTTTTGTTTCTTTTACAATACGCTCCAGATTTTCCTGTGCAGATTGCAGAAGTGTTTCCTGCAGGAATAAATCCCCGCAGGTGTAGCCCGTAATGGACAGCTCCGGAAAGCAGATGATCTTCACGCCCTGTGTATGAGCCTGTGAGATCAGCTCCAGAATTCTGTCCGTGTTATAGTCACAATCGCCCACACGCACATCCGGCGTGGCACAGGCGATCTTCAGAAATCCATCCTTCATTTGCAAAACCTCTTTTCTTTGAACAAGATCAACAGCTTGAAAGGGTTCAAAGGGCGGCAGCCCTTGTCAGTGTCGGTGCGGAGCACCAGCTCACTCTCCCCCTCCCCTCGGGGTGGGGGCATTCTTTGAGAAACGTTTCTATCGCTGCTGATACTATCGGTGTATGCGGATGCTTCAAGCGTTCCATGACGCTACATTTAGTATACCATAATTTTCTTCTTTATGCAAGTGCTGGGAATGAAAATTTTCCTCTCTTTTGCAGTACCATTTTACTGCAAAAAAATCATGGTACAAATCTATCCGGAACTGGAATTATTTTTCCAGCAGTTTCAAATTTCACCAAATCGCTGTCGGAAAGTGCACAGGAAACCGTCAGTTTTCCGTCTTGCAAATCTTTGGCGGTTGTGATATACTGTTATCCGAAATGAACGAAAAAACAACCGTAACACTGCGTTACAGAAAGGAATCCACTATGGCTATGACAAAAGACATGACAAGCGGCAAGCCGCTGTCACTCATCCTCAGTTTCTGCATTCCGATGGTATTTGGCAACATCCTCCAACAGCTCTACAATATGGCGGATACCATCATTGTCGGACGCTGCATCAACTCCAATGCTCTTGCGGCACTCGGTTCGACCGGATCGGTATGCTTCCTCGTCATCGGCTTTGCAACGGGGCTTTGCACGGGACTTTCCATCCCCGTGGCTCAGATGTACGGTGCAGGCGACCATAAGGCAATGCGGCGGTACATGATGAATGCGGTCTATATCAGTGCGGCGGCGGCAATTCTGCTGACCTTCCTCACGACTGTGTTCTGCCGTCCCCTGCTGCAGCTGATGCAGACACCGGAAAACATTCTCGATGATGCACACAGCTATCTGTTTGTGATGTTCTGCGGTCTGTCCGCAACCATCCTCTACAACCTCCTCGCAGGCTTCCTGCGTGCAATGGGCGACAGCAAAACACCGCTGATCTTCCTTGCAGTTTCTTCCGTGCTCAACATCGGGCTGGATTTCCTGATGATCCTCGTGTTCGACCTCGGCGTAATGGGGGCAGGTCTTGCAACGGTCATTGCACAGGGCATTTCCGCACTGCTCTGCCTGTACTGGATGCACCGCAGCTATGACATTCTGACCTTTGAAAAGGACGAGTTTGCATTCCGTCCGGACTGCTGCGGCAAGCTCTGCGGAGTGAGCCTGCCGATGGCTTGCCAGTTCTCCATCACGGCGATCGGCTCCATCATCATTCAGGCGGCTGTGAACGGATTCGGCCCGGCAGTCATTGCAAGTGTGACGGCGGCAACCAAGATCCAGACCATTGTCCTCGGTCCGATGGAATCGCTCGGCATCACAATGGCGACCTACTGCGGACAGAATCTCGGTGCCGGCAGGATCGACCGCATCAAGGACGGTCTGAAATGCAGCCTCAAGGTCGGTCTGATCTATTCCCTCGCTGCACTCTCCTTCTCCTTCTTCCTCGGACAGTATTTTGTCTACGGCTTTGTTTCCACGGGAGAAGCAAATTTCTCCGTCATTCTGGAGCATGCGGTCTACTATCTGCGTGTGACCGGTCTGTTCTATCCGGTGCTTGCCGTGCTCTTCATTCTCCGTAACTCCCTGCAGGGCATGGGCTACAGCTTCCTGCCGATGAGTGCCGGTATTCTGGAGCTGTTTGCGAGAGCTTTTGCGGCATTCGTGCTCGTGGGCATGACGGGCTACCTCGGTGTCTGCATGTCGGGCCCCGTGGCATGGCTTGCAGCGGATGTCCTGCTGATCTCGGCGACCATCTATGCAATGGTAACACTTCCCCGAAAGGTTGGGGGCTGCTGTGTAAAAACGGTATAAGCTTCGGAGCTTCTGCATTCTGGCGGAAGCTCCTTTTTTGTTATTGCATTTACCAGAGTAATGTGTTATAATGTAAAAAAGGAGGGAACTGCTATGTTTGGTGCAGTCTGTGGCGATGTGATTGGTTCTTGCTACGAGAACCATGCGACCAAGGATTATGATTTTCGGCTCTTTCGGAGAAGCAGCCGGTTTACAGATGATACCGTTCTGACAGCGGCGGTCTGCGATGCGATTCTATTCCATCCCGAGCCGATCCGGCGGATGGATATGGAGGAACGTGCCAAGGAATATGCGGTGCGGTTCAAAGCCTATTTTGCAAGACATCCGCATGCCGGATTCGGGTACATGTTCCGGAAATGGGCTCGATCGGACATGCTTCGCAGGCAGAAGAGCTATGGAAACGGCGGTGCAATGCGTGTCATTCCCATCGGCTTTGCCTATGAGGATATCGCTCAGGTCGAATTACAGGTACACGCAAGCTGCCTGTACACCCACGGTCACCCCGAGGCGATCAGGGGAGCAAAAGCGGCAGCGGATGCGGTTTTCCTTGCAAGAACGGGGCATTCTAAGGAGGAGATCCGCAGTTTTCTGACCAAGCGGTTCCACTACGATCTGCAAATGAACTGGGAGGTGCTCCGGTCGGTTTACAGCTTCAGCAGCCGCACGATCGACAGTGTTCCGCCCGCAATACAGGCGTTTCTCGATTCCTCCGACTATGAGGATGCCATCCGCAGGGCGATCTCCCTCGGCGGTGATGCGGATACCATGGCATGCATTGCAGGCGGCATCGCCGAAGCCTTTTACGGCGGTGTTCCGGAAGAGATCCTCCATTTCTGCAAACCGAGAATTGACAGCGGACTGCGTGAAACGCTGGAACGATTCCGGACGGCTTATACGAAAACCTGAAAATTATTCATATAAATTTGTGTAAAACTTCCATATATCTATTGCATTTCCGCTGAAAATGTGCTATACTATGTATAGTATCGCTTTAAAGGAGGTCTTGCTATGAAAATGCAATTCATTGGTGCGGCTCACGAGGTAACCGGAAGCTGCACTTATCTGGAAATCGGCGGTCACAGGATCCTTGTGGATTTCGGTATGGAACAGGGACGTGATGTGTACGAAAATGCCCGTATTCCCTGTGCACCGGCGGATATTGAATTTGTACTGCTGACCCATGCACATATTGACCATTCCGGTCTGCTGCCGCTGCTCTATGCCGGCGGTTTCACCGGAGAGATTCATACAACACAGGCAACTGCCAACCTTTGCAGCATCATGCTCCGTGACAGTGCCCATATTCAGGAATTTGAAGCACAGTGGAGAAACCGCAAGGCACAGCGTAAGGGCGAGGAGCCATATGAACCGCTGTATACCATGCAGGATGCTCTCGGTGCCATCGGACTGATGAATCCGCACAAGTACAATGACCGTTTCACGCTCTGCGAGGGCGTGGAGGTACGGTTCATTGATGCCGGACATCTGCTCGGCTCGGCAAGCATCGAGATCTGGGCGGCGGAGAACGGCGAAACACGCAAGCTCGTGTTCTCCGGTGACATCGGCAATATCAACCAGCCCCTCCTGCGTGATCCCATCTTCATTGATGAGGCGGATTATGTTGTGATGGAATCCACCTACGGCGACCGCACACATGAGCGTCCGAAGGACTATGTATCCGCTTTTGCGGATGTGCTCCAGCGGACATTTGACAGGGGCGGCAGCGTGATCATCCCCTCTTTTGCAGTGGGACGCTCACAGGAACTGCTCTACTTCCTGCGGCAGATCAAGGAACAGGGTCTGGTCAAGGGGCATGACGGATTCCCCGTTTATATGGACAGTCCGCTTGCGATCGAAGCAACCAACGTATTCCTCAGCAACCAGCACAGCTGCTATGATGAGGAGGCGATCAGCTTTGTCAAGGCAGGCATCAACCCGATCGCTTTTCCGGGGCTGATCACTGCCACCTCGGCGGATGAATCCCGTGCGATCAATTTCGATAAGCGGTGCAAGGTCATTATTTCTGCTTCCGGCATGTGCGAGGCAGGACGCATCAAGCACCATCTCAAGCATAATCTCTGGCAGAGTGCCAATACCATTCTCTTTGTCGGCTATCAGGCATACGGCACCCTCGGACGTTCCCTCGTGGAGGGAGCAACCACGGCGAAGCTGTTCGGCGAAATCATCAAGGTCGCTGCGGAGATCCGCCAGCTTCCCGGCATCAGCGGTCACGCTGACCTGAACGGACTGACCGACTGGGCTGCCCATATTCAGAACGTCAAGCGGGTATTTGTGGTGCATGGTGAAAGTGACACAGCGGATGCCTTCGCCGCACATTTGCAGAACAAGCTCGGACTCGATGCCTATGCACCGTACAGCGGCACGGAATTTGACATTCTCAGCAACACCGTCACCGTTGAAGCGGAACCGAAGCGGATCGAACGCAAATCCGCTGCAAAGGGCGGCAGTCCCGTCTATCAGCGTCTGCTCGCTGTGCTTGACCGCCTGACAAAGCTCATCCACCGCAGCACCGGCAGAACCAACAAGGATATTGCCAAGCTGACCGACCAGCTCACTGAAATCTGCAACAAGTGGGAAAAATAGCATCATTCGGAGGTATTTTTGATGCCCGTAAACAACATTTTCTCCGGTAAACACATTTCGATCATCGGGGATTCCATCAGTACGCTGAAGGGATACCTTCCCTCCTACTGCAAGGCGTTTTATATGCAGAATCCCTATGCGGACTGCTCCGGCATTTCACGTCCGGAGGATACCTGGTGGATGCAGGTGATCTCCGCACTCGGGGGGGATCTCTGCGTCAACAATTCCTATTCGGGCAGCCTTGTCTGCGGAATGGATTTTCCGGCAGGCACCCACCTGCTCCGGTGCAATGAGCTGCACTGCAACGCCGGCTCGTACTGGTTCTCCATGCACAAGGGCACCATGCAGCGGACGCTCTGCACAACTCAGGTTCTGCCGGAGGTCATCCTTGTCTACATGGGAACCAATGACTGGATCTTCCGTTCTGCAATTGATGGAGAACCCGAGAATAAGATGAATTTCCGCTTTGCATACAACCAGATGCTGCACAAGATCCGCAGCAAGTATCCGGAAAGCACAGTGGTCTGTACAACGCTCTTTCAGGAGAATGAGGCGGTGCCGGATGCTCTGCATCCGATCTCTGCCTACAATGAGGTGATCCGCAGTCTGGCGGTGGAAAATGGCTGTCTGCTGTCGGATCCGGCAGCACATGATGCATTTGTGGAAACGATCGACGGCATTCACCCGACCTATCAGGGTATGCATACACTGGCGGAGCTGTGGCTTGCAGGATTCGCCGGACACAATCCATTATGAAAGGAATTACAGATGAACTACGAAATTCAGGGAAAGCCCTATCCGGTCGCATTGGTGACACTTGATAGCGGCGAAAGCATTATTTGTCAGAGAGGTGCCATGAGCTGGATGACACCGAATGTGGAGATGCAGACCAAAGCAGGAAGCTTCGGTAAAATGCTCGGCCGTGCACTCAGCGGTGAATCCATGTTCCAGAATGTGTACACCGCAAAGAACGGTGCCGGCATGATCGCCTTTGCAGCATCCGTTCCGGGTGAGATCATGGCTTTGCAGCTCGATGGTACTAACACCATTATCGCACAGAAATCGGCGTTTCTTGCCTCCGAATCCTCTGTGAAATATGAGCTTTTCCTCCAGAAAAAGGTGGCAAGCGGATTTTTCGGCGGTGAGGGCTTCATTATGCAGCAGTTCAGCGGTACGGGTCTGCTCCTGCTGGAAATTGACGGCAGCCTGATTACATACGATCTTCAGCCCGGTCAGTCGATGATGATCGACACAGGACATCTTGCGGCGATGGAATCCACCTGCTCCCTCACGATCGACACGGTGAAGGGTGTGGGGAATGCCCTGCTCGGCGGCGAGGGATTTTTCAACACCCGTGTGACGGGTCCCGGACGCATCTGGCTCCAGACACTCCCGATCTCCAGACTTGCCGGCAATATGGCAAGATATGTTCCCTCCAAATAACGCAAACAAGAGCTTCTGCACGGCTGTGCAGAAGCTCTTCATTATGTAGGATCATCCCTTGACAGTCACAATATAACCGTCGGAATTGTTGCCGGAGATCTCATAGTCCTTGCCCTCCGGAACAGGTACCTCCGTGGTCACGCCCTCGGACGGTACATAATAAACTGAGTACTGGGTTTCGCCCAATGTGTAGTGCAGCGGTGCATCCATCGTCTGCCCCTTGAGCAGATTGAAATAACCCGTCAGGCTCACGCCCTGCTCGTGCATGATGCCGGCATGCAGTCTGCCGATATAACGCAGGTGGTAGGGGGCAGCGTTCACACCGGTTTCCGCAGCGTCCGCTTCTGTGTAGCTGAACACAAAGCCGTATTCCCAAGCATGCTCCTTGAGCCATGCATTCGGCTCCTTGATCTTGTTGATCGTTTCGTCCGGATTCAGAATACAGAAGTCCAGACAGTAACCGCTGCTGCGATCGGGCAGTGCATCGGGATACAGGCTGCCGACAGCGTCATAGGGTGCCATCGTGCTGTAGATCATCAGGTTGACTGTGCCCGTGTCCGATACATAGGCATTGCCCATCGTATTCATCGCTTCGAGTACCTCCGGACGGATGTTGAAATCCAGCCGCTTCATGCGGTAGCTCGCATTCTTTCCGTGGAAGGTCGTCAGCTCACCAACTGTATCATTGAATGCGTGGTTCTGGTCGATCTGAAGAAGCGAACCCTTGCAGATGCCGGCTTCATCCATCGGAACAGTGGTAAAGCCCTCCGGCAGTGTTTCCTCCGGCTCAAAAAGTTCCGCTGCTGCATCCTGAATCAGGATGGTTTCAGCAGGCGTTTCAGGCTCGGTCGGATCCGGTGCAGTCGTTGCCTTTGTCGGTTCAGTGACCTGTGTATTTTCAAGGATCGCAGCTTTTGTTGTTTCCTGCCACACAACAACACCGCTGGGCGGATCGACCGCACGGCGTACCGCATCGGCAAACCACACGCCGCCGAGTGCAAAGACGCTGATGAGCATCAGTCCGGCAGGTGCGACCCTCCTTCGCCTTCTGTTCTTCTTGTTCTTCATGTTTCATCCCCCGTTTCTGTTGCATCCGTTTCCTGCGGTACCTGCTGTACTGCGTCAGAAGGAAGCGGTTCTTCGTCGTCCGTCTTGGTGTCAGTTGCATCCATCGCATAGGTGCCGGTGATGATGCCGTAAAGCTTGAATGCATCGAATACCGGCTTCCATCTTGTCAGACCGCCGGCTGTGACCGCAAGGTAGGTGTGACCATCGGATGTCTGTGCATAACTTGCAAGGCAGTTGCCGGCTTCATCGGTGAATCCGGTTTTTCCGCCAAGGATCGTAATTCCCTCAACCTCTGTTCCGTACATCCGGCTGAACATCGTGCTGTACATCGTGATGCCCTCCGGACTCTGGGGTGTCGGGTCTGTTTTGTAGGTGTAGGTAGAAATGATCTGCCGGCACAGCTCGTTCTGCATGCAGTAATCAAGGATCAGTGCAATATCGGTCACTGTGCTGTAATGATCGGGATGGTGCAGACCGGTCGGATTGGTGAAATGCGTGTTTTTCAGTTCCAGCTCGGCTACCTTCTCATTCATCCACTGGACAAACTGCTCCTCGGAACCTGCGGTATGCAGGGCGAGTGCTGCTGTTGCATCACCGCCGGAGGGCAGTGCTGCACCGTAGAGCAGGTCGAGCACTGTGCACTCCTCACCGCTCTGGAAGCCAGCCATGGACGCATTCTGTGCATAAAGCGGTGCGAGGATGTCATCGGTCATGACAAAGACCTCATTGAGATCCTCGGTGTGCTCGATCGCAACGATCAGGGTCATGAGCTTGGTCATGGATGCCGGATAGATGATCTCTTCCGCACCCTTATCCGCCAGTACTGTGTGATTGTCAAGGTCGATCAGGACTGCATGTGAGCTTTCAATGCCGCTCGTGAGGGACTGTACATCGCCCTCCCAGCTCGGATAGATCACGGGCGGCTGGTAGAGTGTCGGTTCGACATTCGTCTTGGTCAGCACGAATGAGGATGCCGGCTTTGCTTCCCTGTGTTCCGTTGGCTGCTGCTCGGTTTCTGTAGCAGTCATGAGAATTTCGATGATACCAATGATGCCTGCAATGATGACAAGGATCATGAGAATCAACAACAAAAAGGCACTCCAATCAACGTGCCCATGCTTCTTTTTACGCTTTTTCTTCAACGGGGTTCTCCCTCCTGTATTTTGGTTCTACACTTTGTCTGTTTTTCTGTTCTATTATACATATTATAACTCTTTTTCTGCGGATTGTCAACCATTTTTCCACAAAATCTTCAACATTTTTTCTGATATTCGACGAAAGTATGAACAAATCGACATTTTTTCCACATTACGGATGCTTCTTGTTGAAATAACGTTTTATTTTTCCCGTTTTTTTGTGCAGTTCCACAAAAATTTGGTTTTCAGGAAAAAGGACTTGCTTTTTCGGAAATAGCATGTTATAATATTTAAGTTATATAGTACTACTGTCTAAGGGAACTGATGGGCTACTATGAATTGACACATTGATGAAAGAGGTGAATTTTGATGAAAAAGGACATCCATCCTACACTGTACAAGACCACAATTACTTGCCACTGCGGTAACGTGATCGAAACTCAGTCTACCAAGCAGGATATCAAGGTGGAAATTTGCTCCAAGTGCCATCCGTTCTTCACCGGTAAGCAGAAGCTTGTTGATACCGGCGGACGTGTTGACAGATTCAAGAAGCGTTTCAATCTCGATAAGTAATGCGATTTATGCAATGAAACATGCGGGCGGTTTAGACTGCCCGTATTTTCATATAGATGGGAGTTTCGAGTATGGATTATTTTACGATCGCAGACACGGCAGAAACCACCTTTACGGAAAAACGCTCCGAATTCATCGGCTATCTTGCCCCCGTCACGACCAACGACGAGGCGGTGGACTGGATCAACGAGATCAAATCCGGTCACAGGAAAGCGAAGCACCATGTTTATGCCTACATTCTGCGGGATTCCAATATTACCCGATACAGCGATGACGGCGAGCCGCAGGGAACGGCGGGCGTTCCGGTACTCGATGTCCTGCAAAAGAGAGGGCTGACGGATGTCTGCTGCGTGGTGGTTCGCTATTTCGGCGGCATCCTCCTCGGCGGCGGCGGTCTTGTCCGTGCCTATTCCCACAGTGCGGCACTGACCTGCGATGCAGCGAAGATCCTGCACATGTGCGAAAGCTGTCCCCTGATGCTGCGGATGGACTACACGCTCTACGGAAAAGTGACCCATGTCCTGCCGAATTACGGCGTGATCGAAGTCAGCAGTGAATTCGGCTCGGAGGTATTTCTGGAGCTGAATGTCCGGCTGGAGGTGCTCGACCGACTGATGAAGGACCTCACAGAGCTTTCCTGCGGTAAGATCCGGATGGAATGCGGCAGGGCTGGATTTGCTGATTTTTCGTCCGTCAAATAATTTTTTGAAAAAAAGAGGGTTTTGCACTTCCCGATCAGTATATTAGTATAGAAGGATTTTTCGGGGAGGTGCTCTATGACAATACGGGAACAGATCGAACAGCGGGAGGCTGCCTTTCTGAATGCACATGCATGCAGCAGCAGCGACCCTGTGATGACAAAACGGCTTCGGGAAGAGGCGGCGTGTCCGTACCGCACCGCATTCCAGCGGGACAGGGACAGGATCCTGCATTCCAATTCCTTCCGCCGGCTGAAACGCAAAACACAGGTCTTTCTCTCCCCTGTCGGCGACCATTACCGCACGAGGCTGACGCATACGCTGGAGGTCGCACAGGTCGCAAGGACGATCGCAAGAGCCATGGGGCTGAATGAGGATCTCACGGAGGCGATCGCACTCGGACACGACCTCGGGCATTCTCCGTTCGGGCACGCCGGCGAAGCGGTGCTCAACAGGATCTGTCCGCACGGCTACCGGCACTATGAGCAGAGTGTGCGTGTGACGGATCTCATCGAAAAAAAGGGGCGTGGGCTGAATCTGACCCATGCTGTCCGGAACGGGATCCTTTGCCATACCAATATGACCGCCGATACGCTGGAGGGCAATATCGTCCGTACTGCGGACAAAATCGCTTACATCAACCACGATATTGACGATGCAGTGCGTGCCGGACTGCTTGCGGAGGAGGAGCTTCCGCAGGATGCCATCCGCATTCTGGGCAGAACCAAAACAGAACGCATCACGGCAATGGTCGGATCTGTCATCGCACACGGCTATGAAAGCATTGCGATGCTGCCGGAGGTGCAGGAGGCACATGATCTGCTGCACGGGTTCATGTACGAGAATGTGTATCATAACCAGACTGCAAAGGGCGAGGAGAAAAAGGCGACCATGCTTCTGGAAACGCTCTATGAGCATTTCCGGAAATTTCCGGAGCAGATGCCGGAAGAATACCGCAATATTGCGGCAGAAACTGACATTGACCGTGCGGTCTGCGATTATATTTCGGGCATGAGTGACGGCTATGCAGTGGATCTTTACTCGGAACTGTTTGTTCCGAAATTCTGGAAGTAGGTGAAAGGATTGCTCTCTGAGGATTTTATTTATCGTCTGCGTGAATCGAATGACATCGTTTCGGCATTCGGTATGTATGTCACTCTGAAAAAGCGTGGCAGGACACATGTGTGCAACTGCCCGTTTCATTCTGAAAAAACACCCTCCTGCACAGTATTTCCCGACACACAGAGCTTTTACTGCTTTGGCTGCGGTGCAGGCGGCGATGTGATCACCTTTACCATGAAAATGGAAAATCTCGGCTATATGGAGGCTGTCCGGCTGCTTGCACAGCGATGCGGCATGGAACTTCCGGCACAGAATCCAGATGAATCCAGAAATGCCAAACGCAGGGTACGCTGTCTGGAAATTAACCGTGAATCGGCAAATTTCTTTTATAAACAGCTTGTTTCGGGAAATGATAAACGAGGGCTGAATTATTTCGCTGAACGAAAGCTCTCCCCTGCCATTGTCAAAAAATACGGGCTTGGCTATGCACCGGATGACTGGCACGTGCTCCGTGACCATCTCCGGCAGATGGGCTACCGTGATGAGGAAATGGTCACTGCCGGTGTCTGCCAGCAGAGCGATAACGGGAATGTCTATGACAATTTCCGGAACCGTGTGATCTTCCCCATTGTTGATCTGCGTGGGAATGTGATCGGCTTCGGCGGAAGAGTGCTCGATGACAGCAAACCGAAATACCTCAACACCGGAAAATCACCGGTGTTTGATAAAGGGCGGAATCTTTTTTCCATGAATTTCGCCAAAAATGCCGCTTCCACCACGATGATCCTTGCAGAAGGCTACATGGATGTCATTGCCATTCATCAGGCTGGCTTTGAAAATGTAGTCGCAACGCTCGGTACTGCCATCACAGCGGATCAGGCACGGCTGATTTCCCAGTATGCCAAGGAAGTGGTCATTGCGTATGACAGCGACGGTGCCGGACAGGCTGCCACGCAGAAGGCGATGAACCATTTCAGTGCGGTGGGACTGCCGACACGCATCCTCAAAATGGAGGGTGCAAAGGATCCGGATGAATTCATCAAGCGGTACGGAACGGAGCAGTTCCGCATTCTGATCGACCATGCAGGCGATGCACTGAATTTCCGGCTGGACAAATGCCGTGACGGGCTGGACTTGCAGACGGAGATCGGCAAAACGGAGCTTCTGCGGAGAAGTGTCCGCATTCTTGCGGAAATTTCCAATCCGCTGGAGCGTGAGGTCTATATTTCCCGTACTGCCAAGGAGCTGGACATTCGTGTGGAAACGCTGCAAATGCAGGTTGATCATGCGGTGAAACGTACGGAGCGAGATACCAAAAAGTCCAAATTCCGTGCGATCGAGGCACAGTCCCTCCAGCGGGATGAGATCAATCCGCTGGCACAACAGTTCCCAAAGGAAAGCAGGGCGGAGGAACAGATCCTCTGCTATCTGATGCGGTTTCCTGAGGAGTACAGAATGCTCTGGGAGGCCCTCTCCCCTACATATTTTGTCACGGATTTTCATCGGCGTGTCTATGAAGCCATCTGCCAGATGATGCCGGATTATGCACATTTCAGCCTTTCTCTGCTGGCAGAGAAATTCAATGTGGAGGAAATGGGCAGAATTACAAAGATCTACGTCAGGGGGCGTGAGATCAGCGTGGACAGGGATACATTGGAAGAATGCATTGCTGTCCTGAAGGATACCAAAAAACGTGTCCAGCCAAGTCAGGACATGTCGGACGATGATCTTTTGCAGTTCATCGCCCAGAAGAAAAATCATCAGTCGAAGTAGGAGGAAACGAAATGGACAAGAAGTCTACAATTGAAGCTCTGCTCGATAAGGGCAAGGCTGCGGGAAAATTGACAACCAAGCAGATCTCGGATGCACTGGAGGAAATGGATTTTGATGCCGACCAGCTCAATTCGTTCTATGACTGCTGCGAACAGCTGAACATCGAGATCATTGATAACAATGTGGTGGATGACAATCTCGACCTGAACCATATTCCCCTGATCGAAAATATTGATGATGATATGGAAGCGGCACTCTCCACCGAGGGTCTGGCAGTGGATGACCCTGTGAAGATCTACCTCAAGGAGATCGGACGTGTTCCGCTGCTCTCCCTTGATGAAGAAATCAAGCTTGCCAAGATCATGGCAGAGGGTACACCGCTGGAGGCAAAGCGTGCAAAACAGCGACTTTCCGAAGCCAACCTGCGACTGGTTGTCAGCATTGCGAAGAAGTATGTCGGCAGGGGCATGCAGTTCCTCGACCTGATTCAGGAGGGCAACCTCGGTCTGATCAAGGCTGTGGAAAAGTTCGATTACAACAAGGGTTTCAAGTTCTCCACCTATGCAACATGGTGGATCCGTCAGGCGATCACCCGTGCCATTGCGGATCAGGCAAGAACCATCCGCATTCCGGTGCATATGGTGGAAACCATCACCAAGGTGAAGAAGATCTCCAGCCAGCTGCTGCATGAAAACGGTCACGATCCGACACCGGAGGAAATCGCAGAGCGTCTGGAAATGTCCGTGGACCGTGTGCGTGAGATCATGCGGATCGCACAGGATCCGGTTTCTCTGGAAACGCCGATCGGTGAGGAGGAGGACAGCCATCTGGGTGACTTCATTCCGGATGATGATGCACCGGCACCGGCGGACGCTGCATCCCTGACACTGCTGAAGGAACAGCTCGAAGAAGTGCTTTCCACGCTGACAGATCGAGAGGCAAATGTGCTGCGTCTGCGTTTTGGTCTGATCGACGGACGTTCCCGTACACTGGAGGAAGTGGGTGCACAGTTCAATGTCACCAGAGAGCGAATCCGCCAGATCGAAGCCAAGGCACTGCGTAAGCTCCGCCATCCGAGCAGAAGCAAAAAGGTCAAGGATTTCCTTGATTAATACGAATTCCCCTGCAAATGCAGGGGAATTTTTTTGCCCAAAAATCACGCTATTATGCAAAAACAGGACGGTTGCCCGTCCTGTTTTCATGTTAGAATGAATTATACAGGAAGCTTATCCAGAATCTTAACAACGAACTTGAGAATGTTCAGTGCGTCAGCAGAAGAAGGAGCACCATCGCCGTCTACGTCTGCATTTGCAGCACCTTCGTCAGAAAGCTTTTCACCGCACATCAGGTTCTTGTTCAGAGTCAGTACGTCAGCAATAGAAACCTGACCGTCACAGTTAACGTCACCGTAAACTACGTCGGAGGAAACATCAGAAGAGCCGAGGATGTATGCACCGGTGATGGTCGCATTGGAGGTATCTGCTGCCTCGCCTGCTGCATCGTTTGCCCACCAAACCTGAGCTGTCAGATTCTTCTGTTCCAGCAGACCTGCTGCTGCCGCAGCAACGATCTTTTCATCTGTAACCTCTTCGCCGTCCAGAGAAACCTGGAAGAGCTTGGTCATATCCATCTCAATATCGCCGGAGCCGCTTGCTTCCCACTGAACTGCTACCCAGTAAGTTGTACCGTCAACGTCAACATTGCCAGCTACGCAGCCGTTTGCATAGGGGATGCCTGTTGCAAGCTCAACCTGCAGATAGAGGGTTTCGCCCACTGCCTGCGGGAGTGTGATCGCATAGCCGTCCGTTGTTTCCTTCACAGTACCTTCTACAACATCCTTATCCTCAGGAGTATCGGTAGGTTCTGTCGGATCGTCCGGCTCAGTTGTATCCGGAACGCTGTCAGAGAGCCAAGCATCAACAAACTTCACATCAGCTGTATCACCCTTATCAGCACCAACACCTGCATACCATACCTGTGCCTGGAAAGAGGTTACTTCAGTCTTGAGGATCTCAGCGAGCTGGGAAATGATTGCTTCGTCAGTTACAACATCGCCGTCAGCTGTAGTAACATTGTAGAAATCATCTGTATCAACCTCTACAACGCCCTCAGCAGTTGCTTCCCAGTTGATATTTGCCCAGTAATAGGTGTCGCCGATCATGGAACCTGCACCGATACCGCCGTTTGCATAGTCCACATCACCGGAGAATTCAACCTCAACAAAGAAGGATTCACCAACAGCCTCGGGGAAGATCAGGGCAGTATAGCCGTCTTCCTCAACGACCTTTGCATGACCCTCTTCGGGTGCCTCGGTGGGAACGATCTCTTCAGTGGGCTCCGTTTCCTCAGGAACGAAGTCGGACCCTTTGAACTCATAGGTCTTGTAATCCGGCAGCTCATCCAGTGTGATTACGGTTTCGCTCTGATAGAGTTTTGTCAGGGTGTCGGGGTTGTTCATCAGGGTGAGGAATTTGCCGTTATCCTGATCGCCCTCATACCACGGGCAGAAGTACAGCCAGTAAGCATTCTCGGAAGTCATGTTGTCCAGTGCCGGAATGGTGTCGCACTCTGACAGAGCGATCATCTTGCCGTACTTGTTGTACATGCCAACCAGACTATTGAATGTGGAGGAAATCGCACTCTCATTGGGGTTGTTTGCGGATGCGTTGTACTTGTCATAGCCAACGATGTCCACATAGTCATTGCCCGGATACCAGTTGAAGGAATTGCCATAGGTGTAGCTGTTGAATTCCCAAACGAGGTTATGCAGGCCGTACTCCTCAGTCAGAGTCTTGTAGAGGAGCTGCCAGAGTGCCTTATAGGTCGTGGAACCATCCTTGCCCCACCAGAACCAGGAAGCGGATTCGCCGCCGCCGCCTTCAGCCTCATGGAACGGACGGAACAGAAGCGGAACGCCTGCATCCTGCAGCTGCTTCAGCTCAGTTGCCAGCAGATCCACAGCATCCATGAAGTACAGATACTCCTTGGAGGTCTTGTCTGTCAGGATCTTTGTCGGGCTGAAATCGGTGGTTACACCGTAGGTTGCGTTGCTCCAGTCAACCTTGTCGCCTACATTGTAGGTGGACATGTCCTTCGGAACGTTGATATGCCAGGAAGCAGTTGCAATACCGCCCTTTTCATTTACCCAATCAATCACACGCTCTGTTGTGCCGTCATCCCAGCCATACAGAGAGTTGTAGTTCATGAAGTCGAAGCCACGGATCGCCGGATATTCGCCGGTCAGATCGTAGAGATAGTCAAATTCCCACTCATAGTTGCCGTTGTGACCGCCGCCGTAGGTTTCCTGCTGACCGGATACGATGTAGTCACCATACATGTCAGCCATGTAGTTCATCAGACCCTGTGCTTCAGCTGTTGCCTTCGGGTCGCTCAGGATGTTGCACTTGTTCAGGGTTTCCAGCTCAGCAGTAGCGATGGAAACATAGTCGAACAGAGTCCAGCCCCAGGAACCAACGATGGTCACTGTGTTCTCACCCTCATTGAGCTTTACAGTGCCGAACTTGATCTCCTCAAAGCCGGTACCTTCGGGGAAGCTTACATTGCCCTGATTTTCGCCGTTGACTTCCAAACCCTGTACCTTATCGCCATAGATCGCAGCATAACCGATGGAAAGGTCATACATACCGGTCTCCGGTGCAGTAACAGTTACGGAAACGGTGTCAGTGTTGTCCTGCAGGAACACATAGCCGGTACCGGAATAGCCGGACTGCTCGGACATGACAGTCGCAGAACCTGTCTGTGTACCATTTTCGAACTCGAACTTTGTTTCGGCAGCAGTGGAACCGAACGGAACTGTCATCAGACAATTCACTGCCAGTGCACATGCCATACCCCCGCCAATTAATCTTTTCTTAAGCATATACATTCTTCCTTCCTTAAATTAAGTAGCACTGTTAACTACAGTGTATAACTAATTTTAACATGGATTCCAGTGTTTGTCAATATATTTTTGTATATTTCTGAAATTTTCACCTGATTTTTGGAGGAATGCACAAATTTTAGTTTATCTTTAAAACATTTTAACTAAAATTAAGCTGATTTTAAGAAATTTACTTACTGACAAAAAAAGAGAGAGCCGAGGCTCTCTCTTCTGGATTCGATAGAATCAATTATTCGTTGATAGCGATAACAACGCCGGAACCAACTGTTCTACCACCCTCACGGATAGCGAAACGGAGGTTCTGCTCGATAGCGATAGGAGTGATCAGCTCAACATCCATCTCTACGTTGTCGCCAGGACGGCACATTTCTACGCCCTCCGGCAGAGTTACGATACCAGTAACGTCAGTTGTTCTGAAATAGAACTGCGGTCTGTAGTTGTTGAAGAACGGTGTGTGACGGCCGCCTTCTTCCTTCTTCAGAACGTAAACCTGACCCTTGAACTTTGTGTGGGGGTTGATGGAGCCGGGCTTGCAGAGAACCTGACCTCTTTCAACGTCCTTTCTCTGAACACCACGGAGCAGAGCACCTACGTTGTCACCAGCCTCAGCAAAGTCGAGCTGCTTTCTGAACATTTCCAGACCAGTTACTGTAGTCTTGGAGCTCTCATCCTTCAGACCAACGATCTCAACTTCCTCACCAACGTTCAGACGGCCTCTCTCTACACGGCCTGTTACTACAGTACCACGGCCAGAGATGGTCATTGTATCCTCGATCGGCATCAGGAACGGCTTAGCATCGTCTCTCTCAGGAGTCGGAATGTAGGAGTCTACGTTTGCCATCAGTTCGAGAATCGGAGCATATGCCGGATCGGACAGATCATCGGGAGCATTCAGAGCAGCCAGAGCAGAGCCCTTAACGATCGGAATATCATCACCCGGGAACTCGTATTCAGACAGAGTATCACGGATATCCATCTCTACGAGCTCGAGCAGCTCTTCGTCGTCAACCTGGTCAGCCTTGTTCATGAATACAACGATAGCCGGTACGCCTACCTGACGAGCCAGCAGGATGTGCTCCTTAGTCTGAGCCATCGGGCCGTCGGAAGAAGCTACTACGAGGATAGCACCGTCCATCTGAGCAGCACCTGTGATCATGTTCTTTACATAGTCAGCATGTCCAGGGCAGTCAACGTGAGCATAGTGACGAGCATCTGTCTCATACTCAACGTGAGCGGTGTTGATTGTGATACCACGCTCTCTCTCCTCGGGAGCCTTGTCGATCATGTCATATGCCTCGTACTGAGCCTGACCCTTCAGAGCGAGAGTCTTTGTGATAGCTGCAGTCAGAGTTGTCTTACCGTGGTCAACGTGACCAATTGTACCAATATTTACATGGGGCTTGGTACGTTCAAATTTTGCCTTTGCCATTGGAAGTTTCCTCCTTTAATTACTGTATTTTACAGCAGTATGATATTTATATTATACCATACTGCTGCATGAATTGCAAGTGTTTTTTGAAAAAAACCTGCGAAATCATATAAATTTATTGCTAAAGGGTATGATTATCCCTTCTTGCCTCTGGAAGTCATGATGCTTTCTGCGATGTTCTTCGGAACTTCTCTGTAGCTGTGAGGCTCCATTGCATACTGACCACGTCCCTGTGTGTTGGAACGCAGCTGGTTGGAATAACCAAACATTTCAGAAAGCGGAACAAGTGCGTCTACCTGTACAGTACCCGGTCTTGTCTCCTGACCCTGGATCTCACCACGGCGGGAGCTGAGGTCACCGATTACGTTACCCAGATATTCATCGGGAGCGATAACTGCAACCTTCATGATCGGTTCCATCAGGATCGGCTCTGCCTTACGCATAGCTTCCTTGAATGCCATAGAACCAGCGATCTTAAATGCCATTTCAGAGGAGTCAACTTCATGGTAAGAACCATCATACAGCTCAACCTTAACGTCAACTACCTGATAGCCTGCCAGAATACCAGCCTGCATAGCACCCTTGATACCAGCATCAACAGCGGGGATATATTCCTTCGGGATGGAGCCGCCGACTACGGAGTTTACGAACTCGTAGCCCTTACCGGACTCATTCGGAGCAACACGGATCTTAACGTGACCGTACTGACCGCTACCACCGGACTGCTTCTTGTACTTGTGGTCAACATCTGCTGTGCCCTTGATGGTTTCCTTATAGGATACCTGCGGAGCACCTACATTTGCCTCAACCTTGAACTCACGGAGCAGTCTGTCAACGATGATATCGAGGTGAAGCTCACCCATACCAGCGATGATGGTCTGACCGGTTTCTTCATCAGTCCATGTGCGGAATGTCGGATCCTCTTCAGCCAGCTTTGCGAGAGCAACACCCATTTTCTCCTGACCAGCCTTGGTCTTCGGCTCGATTGCCAGATTGATAACCGGCTCCGGGAATTCCATGGACTCGAGGATTACAGGATGATCTTCATCGCAGAGGGTATCACCGGTTGTGGTCTGCTTCAGACCGATTGCAGCTGCAATATCACCGGAATATACCTTGTCCAGCTCCTTACGGCTGTTAGCGTGCATCTGTACGATACGACCGATTCTCTCATGCTTGCCCTTTGTAGAATTGAGTACGCCGGAACCAGCTTCAAGAACGCCGGAATATACACGGAAGAATGTCAGCTTACCAACGAACGGGTCTGTTGCAATCTTGAATGCAAGTGCAGCAAACGGCTCGTCATCGGAAGAAGGACATACTCTCTCTTCGCCTGTCTCAACGTCGATACCCTTGATGTCATCAACGTCTGTCGGAGCAGGCATATAATCAACAATTGCATCCAGCAGCTTCTGAACACCCTTGTTCTTATAGGAAGTACCACAAACAACCGGTACCATTGTGTTAGCAATACAGGACTTTCTGATGCAGTTCTTGATCTCGTCGATTGTGAGCTCCTCACCTGCAAAATACTTCTCCATCAGCTCGTCATCCTGCTCAGCAACATGCTCCAGCAGGGACTCACGATATTCCTCAGCCTTTTCAACCATGTCTTCCGGAATCTCCTCAACACGGATGTCCTTGCCAAGATCATCGTAATATACATAAGCCTTCATTTCAACCAGGTCAATAATGCCCTTGAAGGTCTCTTCAGCACCGATCGGCAGCTGAATCGGAACAGCGTTACACTTCAGTCTGTCACGCATCATATCTACAACACGGTAGAAATCTGCACCCATGATATCCATCTTGTTGACATAAGCCATTCTCGGTACCTTGTACTTGTCAGCCTGTCTCCAAACGGTCTCGGACTGAGGCTCAACGCCGCCCTTTGCACAGAGAACAGTTACAGAACCGTCGAGTACACGCAGGGACCGCTCAACCTCTACAGTGAAGTCAACGTGTCCGGGTGTGTCGATGATGTTGAGTCTGTGACCTGCCCAGTATGCTGTTGTTGCAGCAGAGGTAATTGTGATACCTCTCTCCTGCTCCTGCTCCATCCAGTCCATGGTCGCTGCACCCTCGTGGGTCTCACCGATCTTGTAGTTTACACCGGTATAGAACAGAATACGCTCTGTGGTCGTAGTCTTACCAGCATCAATATGAGCCATGATGCCGATATTTCTGGTACGCTCCAGTGAACAATCTCTTGCCATAATTCTTCTCCTTTATCAGCGGATTTGCAATCTGGCAAATTACCAGCGGTAGTGAGCAAACGCCTTGTTTGCTTCTGCCATCTTGTGTGTATCGTCACGCTTCTTGCATGCACCGCCAACACCGTTGAGTGCATCAAGGATCTCACCAGCAAGTCTTTCCTTCATGGTCTTTTCGTTACGCTCTCTGGAATACTTGGTGATCCATCTCAGACCCAGAGTCTGCTTTCTTTCCGGACGAACTTCCATCGGAACCTGGTAAGTTGCACCGCCCAGACGGCGAGCCTTAACTTCCAGCTGAGGCATAATGTTTTCCATAGCCTCTTCGAAAACTTCCAGTGCATCTCTGCCGGTCTTTTCAGCGACAATGTCAAATGCACCATAAACGATCTTCTGTGCTACGCCCTTCTTACCGTCCAGCATCACGTTGTTGATCAGACGTGTCACCAGCTTGGAATTGTATACAGGGTCCTGCAGTACATCACGCTTTGCGATTTTACCTCTTCTCGG
Source organism: Oscillospiraceae bacterium (assembly GCA_017462785.1). GTDB lineage: Bacteria > Bacillota > Clostridia > Oscillospirales > Ruminococcaceae > UBA3855. The sequence continues at coordinate 56,005 of JAFTQJ010000071.1, forward strand.
CATTTCGCTTCCCTCCTTCACATTGATTCGTGAATTCATAGGTACTCGTCCTGTTGTCACAGGCACGTCACGCCAACGCAGAGGATCTCGCATATCTATATGAAGATCTCCACATCAGCTGTGGTAATCCTAATTCACTTAAATTAATTGTTTTGCGGCTTTCAGAAATTCTTACTTCTTGCCAGCCTTCGGTCTCTTAGCACCGTACTTGGAACGAGCCTGCTGTCTGTTTGCTACGCCCTGTGCGTCCAGTGCACCACGGATGATGTGGTAACGTACACCAGGAAGGTCCTTTACACGTCCGCCACGGATCAGAACCACGCTATGTTCCTGCAGGTTGTGACCGATACCGGGGATGTAGGATGTAACCTCGTAGCCGTTTGTCAGCTTTACTCTTGCGATCTTACGCATAGCAGAGTTCGGCTTCTTCGGAGTTGTTGTCTTAACAACTGTGCAAACGCCTCTCTTCTGCGGAGCACTCTGGTTGATCTGCACCTTCTTCTTTGCATTGTAACCCTTCTGCAGAGCCGGTGCGGTAGACTTGGACTCCAGCTGCTTTCTGCCCTTGCGTACGAGCTGATTAAATGTCGGCATGATATTTCCTCCTTTTCAAGAAATGTTACACGATATATTACAATCGCATACCATGATATTATACACCAAAATCCGCTTCTTGTCAATACTTTTTTTCGTTTTCCCTTTCGGAGACCGGAAATGTTTTAGAAAATCACATGTTAAAAAATGTGGAAAATATACAAATCACTCAAAATACAGTCCCCTTGTATTACCAACGATCCCGATATAGCTGTTTCCGGTATTGACCCGAAGCTCCGTTCCATCCGCTGCATAGCAGACGATGGGCGAACGGTCATCCGCCTTTTCCCAGCGGATGCTCTCCATTCCGCCGAGAGAAACATAATAGCCGCTGCCGCCTTCCAATTCCACCCTGCGGAGATAGTTTGCGTCATCAAGATAGGAAATATCCGTCTGAAGGACAAAAACATTGGAAAAAGCAAGCTGCTGTGAGGCATGTCCATCCATCTGGGGCGAGCCGTTATGGTCAGCGTAGTAGAGCTTGGCAGCCGGATCATAGGTGAAGCCCGTGCTGCTGCTCTCCGAAAATGAGATCACCGCCCTTGTGCACGCCGCTTCCGCTGGTGTTTCGGCAGTTTCCGCAAAATCAAACAGCGTGTCACGGCTGACGGCATACTCACGGATGCCGTACTGTTCCATCGCCGCCGGAATATCCGAGCCACGCAGATAGCCCGTGTGCTCCGAGCTGTATCTGCCGACACGCTCCGGATCACGGTAGAACAGGAGCGAATGCTCCAGATCGCCGCCGTCAAAGCGATCGATGTTCAGGGCACTGAGGATGGACGCTGCATGGAACTGCTCCGCACCCCAATGGCAGTAA
>JAFTQJ010000008.1 GCA_017462785.1 Oscillospiraceae bacterium
TATGGCTTCAGCTCAGACGATGGGCTGGAGATCCTTGTGCATTTCGGTCTGGAAACCGTTGCTCTGAAAGGTGAGGGCTTCAAGCCGTTAGTTGCTGTGGGTGACAAGGTGAAAAAGGGGGATCTTGTCGCAGAAGTGGACATTGCCTTATTAAAGGAAAAGGGCATCAACCTCATCACGCCCGTGCTGGTCTGTGACGGAGCAGATGATCTGGAAATGCACGTCACGAGCGACACTGTGAAAGCCGGCGATGTACTGCTTTCATTCGGAGAAGCTGCGGAAGAAACAAATCAGTCTGAAATACCGGCAAACGAACCGGAAAAGCCTGCGCCGAAGCAGAAAAAAGGCTTTAACTTTGATTTTCTCCAGAAGCTTGGCAAGGTACTGATGACAGTAATTGCCGTAATGCCGGCAGCAGGTCTGATGATCAGCCTCGGCAAGCTCGTTGGCATGGCAGGCGGCGATATTTCCGTTGTGACAACCATCGGCAGTGTCATGGAAAACATCGGCTGGGCAGTGATCAGCAATCTTCACATTCTATTTGCAGCTGCAATCGGTGGTTCATGGGCAAAAGAAAAGGCAGGCGGTGCATTTGCGGCGATCATTGCATTCATACTGATAAACAATATTACCGGTGTCATTTTCGGCGTGACGAACGACATGCTGTCCGATCCGAATGCAGTGGTGCATTCCTTGTTCGGACAGGAAATGCTGGTGGAGAATTATTTTACCTCAGTCCTCGGCGCACCGGCACTTAATATGGGTGTATTCATTGGTATTATTTCCGGCTTCGTGGGAGGTATGGTATACAATAAATTCTATAATTTCCGCAAGCTTCCCGATGCACTTTCCTTCTTCAACGGCAAGCGTTTTGTGCCGCTGATGGTCATTGTCTGGTCGGTAATCATCTCTCTTGGACTTGCTGTAATCTGGCCGCTGATCCAGTCAGGCATCAATGCGTTCGGTATCTGGATAGCCAATTCTTCAGATACATCCCCTGTTCTTGCACCGTTTATTTATGGTACACTTGAGCGTCTGCTGCTTCCGTTCGGTCTGCATCATATGCTGACTATCCCGATGAATTACACTTCTTTCGGTGGTACATACGAAATTCTTACAGGTGTCAGTGCGGGTTCAGAGGTGTTCGGACAGGATCCGCTTTGGCTGGCATGGGTAACAGACCTCGTCAATCTCAAGGATGCCGGTGATATGGCAGGCTATCAGGCACTTCTGGAGGGCGTGACTCCTGCACGATTCAAGGTCGGTCAGATGATCGGCGCAACCGGTCTGCTGCTGGGTATCGCACTTGCCATGTATCGCAGAGTAGATGCGGATAAGCGTAAGAATTACCGTTCCATGTTCATTTCCACTGCACTTGCAGTATTCCTTACAGGCGTTACAGAACCAATTGAATTTATGTTCATGTTCTGCGCACTTCCTCTGTATATCGTTTATGCAATCTTACAGGGCTGTGCATTCGCACTCTCCGGTATCATCGACCTGAGACTGCATTCCTTCGGCAATCTGGAATTTCTTACTCGTGTTCCGATGTCTGTCAAGGCTGGTCTTACAGGTGATATAGTGCATTTCCTGATTGCTATTGTGATATTCTTTGCAGTTGGCTATTTTGTAGCACATTTTATGATCGGAAGATTCAAGTTCGCTACTCCTGGACGTATGGGCAACTATACTGCAGATGGTGCAGAGGAAGCTGTGTCCGACAATGCGAAGACCTCCTCCGATGGTCAGCCTGAACGTATCATTGCACTGCTTGGCGGAAGAGAAAACATCGAACTGGTTGATGCATGTATGACAAGACTCCGTGTTACTGTCAAAAACCCCGACCTTGTAGCTGATAAGGACGCTTGGAAAGCGGAAGGTGCTCTCGGTCTTGTGAAGAAGGAAACTGGCATTCAGGCGATCTACGGACCGAAGGCGGACGTGCTCAAATCCGATATCAACGATATTCTGTAAGGTGAATTATGAAACTACTCACACTCAATACCCACAGCCTTGTGGAAAAATACTATTACGAAAAACTGCAAACTTTCGTGCAGGCGGTATCGGAGGAACAGCCCGATGTAATCGCATTACAGGAAGTGAACCAGACCATTGCAGAAATGCCCGTCAAAGCAGCACAGAAGTACATCCCATGTGCGCAGGGCATTACCATCCGGCAGGACAATTATGTCCGCAGCGCTGCAGAGCTTCTGGAAACGCGCGGCATCCGCTATTTCTGGACATGGTTGCCGCTGAAGAAGGGATACGACAAATACGATGAGGGCATTGCCCTCATGAGCCGCAGCCCCATCCTCGAAACCAAAATCGTGCAGACAAGTGCGATGGATGATTACAATAACTGGAAAACCCGCAAGATCCTCGGCATCCGTACAGAAGCTGCACCGGAGGAATGGTTCTTCAGCGTGCATTACGGCTGGTGGGATGATCCGGACGAACCCTTTCAGGCACAGTGGCAGAGTACGCAGTCAGAGATGAAGAAATATCTACATGTCTGGCTGATGGGCGATTTCAACAGCCCTGCCGAGGTGCGCGACGAAGGGTACGACATGATCCGCCATGCCGGCTGGCATGACAGCTATCTGCTTGCAAAGAAAAAAGACTGCGGTATCACCGTCGGCAAAGTGATCGACGGCTGGAAGGATAAAACGACAAGTACGGACGGTATGCGCATTGATCAGATCTGGTGCAGCGAAGTGCATAACATTCTTTCCTCAGAAGTCATCTTCAACGGAACGAACCGAAGCATTGTATCCGATCATTATGGCGTGATCGTAAACTATGAAAGGAGTGATGGATGATGCAGCGAAGTGCAGGCATCCTGTTGCCGATCTCTTCCCTGCCGTCAAAATACGGTATCGGATGCTTTGATAAGGCGGCATACGCATTTGTGGATTTTCTGAAAGAGTCTGGGCAGTCCTATTGGCAGATCCTGCCGCTTGGACCGACAAGCTACGGGGATTCTCCCTACCAAAGCTTCTCGACCTTTGCTGGAAACCCCTATTTCATCAGCCTTGATGCATTGTGCGAAGAACAGCTGCTTACGCAGGAAGAATGCAAAGCGGCGGCACTGCCCGATACGGACAGCATTGATTACAGCGGACTCTATGAAGAACGCTACGCACTCCTGAAAAAGGCATACCGCCGGATGGGAGATGACAATGCGGTTTCGGAATTTGCCGCATCACAGCCCTGGCTTAAGGACTATGCACTGTTCATGGCACTGAAAGATCACTTCGGCGGTGTGTCTTGGGAGCATTGGGACGAGGACATCCGCCTACGGAAAGAGGATGTGCTGGAGCATTGGAGTGAACAACTTGCGGAGGGGATCGGTTTCTATCAATTCCTGCAATACCAGTTCTTCCGTCAGTGGAACAAGCTGAAAACCTATGCGAATGCAAACGGCATCCGGATCATCGGGGATATTCCGATCTATGTTGCTTTTGACAGTGCGGATGCATGGGCAAATCCCAAGCTCTTTCAGCTCGATGAAACCGGACTTCCGAAAGCCGTGGCAGGCTGCCCGCCCGATGGCTTTGCAGCCGATGGACAGCTCTGGGGCAATCCGCTGTATGACTGGACGTATCACAAACAGACAGGCTATGCATGGTGGATCGAACGCCTGCGGCAGTGCTTTGCACTGTATGATGTGGTCAGAATCGACCATTTCCGTGGATTTGATGAATACTATGCGATCCCCTACGGCGACAAAACAGCAAAGAACGGGCACTGGGAACAAGGTCCGGGGATGGATCTGTTCCGTGCAGTGGAAGCAGCACTCGGAAAACGTGAGGTCATTGCAGAGGATCTCGGATTTATGACGGACAGCGTCCGTCAGCTTGTCAGGGACAGTGGTTTCCCTAATATGAAAGTACTGGAATTTGCCTTTGACAGCCGTGATACCGGCAGCCGTAATGATTATCTTCCGCATAACTACAATGAAAACTGCGTTGCCTATACCGGAACGCACGACAACCAGACCATTACCGCATGGTTTCAGACGATCACCGATGAGGAACGCAGTATGGCAAGAGAATATCTCTGCGATGAATTTACACCGGATAAGAAATTGCATAAAGTCTTCATCAGTCTTATCATGCGAAGCCGTGCAAAGCTTTGCATCATCCCCATGCAGGACTGGCTGGGACTTGACGACAAAAGCCGCATCAATGTTCCCTCGACAGTGGGAACAAACTGGAAATGGCGTTTGCTTCCGACTGATTTATCGGATACGCTGAAAGAAGAAATCTTTAAAACAACACAGATCTATGGAAGAATGCAGTAAGCGTTGCATTTTACGGCAGTCTGTGATAAAATGAAATCATCATATCTATGAAAAGGAGAATCACTATGAGAACATTTATTTACACTATCAAGGACGAACTGGGTATTCATGCAAGACCGGCAGGCATGCTTGCTAAGACTGCTAAGGCACTCGACAGCGAGATTACTATTACATGCGGCGAAGAGTCAGCTGCAGCAACAAAACTGATGGCGCTCA
>JAFTQJ010000009.1 GCA_017462785.1 Oscillospiraceae bacterium
AAGTTCCCTGTTTACAGGTGCCATTCACGAACCCCAGATGTATACCGAGCTGAAGAAAGAAATCGTTTCGGCTGATCGCATTGATATGCTGGTTTCCTTCATCAAATGGAGTGGTTTGCGTCTGCTGATGGATGAGCTGCGAGAATTTACGCAAAATGGCGGAGAGCTTCGCATTATTACGACCTCCTACATGGGTGCTACCGATGTCAAAGCCATCGAGGAACTGTGCCAGTTACCCAATACGAGAATCAAGGTGAGCTACGATACCAAGCGTACACGTCTGCACGCAAAGGCCTATGTGTTCTATCGCAGCACTGCTTTCCAACACCACACGGAGTGTCACCCATGAGATTAAGAATGGCTTTGTATCCGTTCCTAAGGGCTGTTATATTCAGCTGGAAAAGCAGGCTGCCAAGTATATCTTAGAAAATATCCGAGCTTCCTACGGCAATACCGCTTGTGTTCGGATGCCCATGCAGACCCTTATAGAAACTGAACCGTTCCGATGGCATCATGTGTCCGAGCACCTTCGGATAGAAGGATTCATCAAAGCAAAATTCCAGCAGTTCCTTGTATTCCTGTTGCAGACGCTTCAGATACTGATAATACTGCCGCAGCGGCTTGGCTGCAAACCGCTGCTCACGAAATGCAGGCGGAGAAATTGCGGTGTACAGTGATGCATATGCATGATTGCGAAACACATCCAGATCAAGATCTTTTCCGCATCTGCGGCGAATGTCGTAAAGCTCATAGGAATTGGGCTTGCAGCTGATACCGTTCAAATGAGGACATAAAGCAACCTCCCCGACTCGCCAAAGCCGGGGAGGGATTTGTAAATATCCATTCCGATCAGATCACTCTAAAAGCGTCCGCAGAAATTCCACCATCTCTGCAAATGTACCGGATCTTCCGTTCCACGGGCACTGTTCACGCCGGATCACGCAGTCCGTTACCAGATAGCAGTCCATTCCCACGGAGGATGCTGTGTGCATGTCCTCCTCCTCGTCATTGCCGATGAGCAGGCATTCCGCAGGACTGACACCCAGACGCTCACAGATGGAGAGGAAATACTTGGGATTCGGCTTGCAGAAGCTGTCGCTCTCGTAGCTCGTGATCAGGTCGAAATCCTCGGGGGCAAGTCCCACCCAGCTCATGCGGCTCTGCTGTCCGGTCAGGGGGAAGAGGGGATTGGATGCACAGACTACCTTTTCCGCTGCAAGATGTGCAAGGCGGACCGCCTCCTTTGCAAGCGGATTTTCCTGTGTATACGCCTTCGCCGCCATGAATTCATGGACATAGAATGCATCCGACTGTGCACGGAATTCACTGACATCCTTTCCCGTCACCTCGGCAAAGGTATCCCAGAAAACCTCAACATTCGGCTGTGTGCCGTCGTTTTTCACCATTGCCTTTGTGCCCGTCCATACCGCTGCGATCAATGCATCCGGTGCAAGTCCGAGGGGAGCGAGTTTCTTTGCCAGCTCCTTGAAATAACCCTTTGTGAAAACATCGTTGTCCATCGGTACAAGCGTACCGTCCATATCGAATAAGATTGCTTTGTAGTTCATCGGCGTTCCTCTCCTGCTTACTTTACATACTCCACAATACCAATACCCTTGACACCAGCTCCCACATGGCAGCAGATGCTGATGGGGAGCTGGTACAGCTCCACGGTATCATCCCCGAAACATTCCTGTACCTTCTTCACCCAGTCCGTGCCCACGGAGTCCTCACCGGAATAGGCGGTCAGGATCCTCACGGATTTTCCTGCAAAGCGGCTCTCCAGATCCTTTTTGGCTGCATTGAGCATGGTCTTTTCCGCATTCGCCATGCCACGCACCTTCGCAAAGGCATCGAGCTTTTCCCCTTGGATCTGCAAAACGGGCTTGATGCCCAGCACTGCCGCTACTGCTGCACCGGCAGCGGTCACTCTGCCGCTTTTCTTGAGCAGATCAAGTGTGTTGACTGCCAGATAAATGCTGGAGGCGAATGCTTCCGCTTCGAGCTTTGCACAGATGTCCGCCGCTTCCATGCCCTGTCCGATCATGGTGAGGGCATCGAGAACGGATTCACGCTGGGAGATCGAGATCCGCTTGTTATCCGCCACAAAGACCCTGCCCTCGTATTCCGCCGCCAGTGCCTTTGCAGTCGCACAGGAGCTGCTCAGGGCGGAGGACATGGGAATATGGATGATGGCATCGTACTCCTCCAGCACCCTGTCCCAGAGAGTGGTCACGGCATCCGGTGACGGCTGGGAGGTGGAAACATCCCCTCCGCCGGCAAGCATTGCAAAAAACTGTTCATAGGTGCAGTCCACACCCTCGAAGTATTCCTTACCGTCCACCATGAACGGCATCGGCACAAGGTACACGCCGAGTCTGTCCGCCTCTTCCTGCGTCATACTGCTGTTGGTATCCGTAATTACTGCGATCCTGCTCATCATTTCTCTCCTTTGTCTTTCTTGCTGTTGTTCCGTACTCTTGATTATACCCCGAAAACGTCCGCCCGTCAATAGGCATCGCAAAATCTTCATTCATTTTCGTAAAACTAACAAAAAGAGCCCCTGAAAAGGGACTCTTTTTTGAGCTGTTATAGGGCTTTTACCGATCAAACGGGGAGCTTTTCCACGATCATGATGGTGTACTTGAGAATGTTAAGAGCATCGGAGGAAGAAGGCTTGCCGTCCAGATCCACGTCCGCATTCAGTGCACCGATCTCAGTCAGCTTGTCACCGCACATCAGGTTCTTGTTCAGTGTCAGAACGTCTGCGATGCTGACCTTGCCGTCCACGTTAACGTCACCGTACAGGGTAGCCTCGAGAGCTTCCTCTGTTGTTTCAGTGGTTTCCTCTGTCGGCGGCTCAGTGGTCTCCGGCTCTTCCTCGTAGTAGTAAACGTCGATGGATTCCAGAGTTACTTCATCCAGAACCTCTTCGCCCTTACCGCCGTACCAGTAACCGAACTGAACATTGCCGTACATTTCGTTGATATCCACGCCCTCCGGAACGATCCAGCAGATCTCTACAGTACCGGACTCGGTGTCTGTTACAACATAGTCCCAAGCATCGCCGTTTTCCTTATCGGACCAGAGCTGCCAGCTCTCGCCGACGGATGTGCCGACAGCATATACCAGCTTGTCAAGATCAGCACCTGCATCCAGTGTGAATACAACTGCCTTGACGCTGCTGTTTTCGCCCAGACCCATGTCTGTATACTTCACGCCGGTGGACATGTCGCCTGCTGCGATGGCCTCGCCGACTTCAATGCTTGCGGTATCGGTATAATCAAAGGTCTTTTCCTCTGTGTAGGTCAGAACTGCACCAACCAGATTACAGGTTTCCAGCTCGGTGTACTCTTCGACATCCTGCTCACCATACCAGAACTGGAAGGAGATGCTGCCGCTGTCCTCATAGGGCATAACATCTGCCGGAACATCCCAGATGACATTGAAGTACTCGCCCAGCTGCATGGTTTCGCTGCTGACATCGTAGCCTCTGCCAACCTCAACGCCGAACTCTGCACCTGCTGCAACGCACTCGTCATACTTGTCAGTACCCATATCATTGTACCAGTAGCCGCCGTCTTCCTTGATGCCTGCTGCTACCTTAGCGGACTCTGTATCTGCCGGAGAACCATTGCCTACGTTCAGACCGCCGCCGTACATGAAACGCTTTACCGGAATCTCGCTGGTGATGGTTGCTTCAATGGATTCAATGGTAATGCCGGAATCTGTCTTGACACTGCCCACTGCACCCAGACCGAAATCTGCATACATAAACTTGTGGCTGTTGATCGGATCATCCTCACCGGGAGTTTCGCCCAGCTCTGCATAATAATCCTCGTCATAGCCCTTGGTCAGCAGAAAATCCAGACCATCGAGCTGTCTTGCCTGTGTTGCAGTCATAGTACCGGTGCCGTCACCGTTGTCCACGAAGCTCCAGCTGCCGGACTTCTTGTTGGATGTTGTGGAACCATCGGTCTTGCCGCCGTTCTCGCCAACATTGCTGTCGCCGCTGTCGGGGTCGGTCGGTGTGGAAGCGGAGGAGCTGTTTGCCTCTACCTTCTTCACGGTCACGCCGCTGCCGTCGGGGCTGTAGTAGTTGCGGAATTCAAACTTGCCGGGGTACTGATCGGAAGAAGGATTGTAGGACAGCTTCAGCTTGGAAACGTCCACAGTGATCTTGACTTCCTTGCCCTCAGTTACAGCAACTTCATCCTCTGCAACCTCTTCCCAGTACGGATCCTCAGCGGTGCCGATACCGAAACCATAGGTAAAGTTACCGGTATAGTCAGCCTCTACTGTGAAAGTAATGGTCTTGATGCCGCTGCTTGCAAGGTCTGCGGTGTAGCCGAGATATACATCATCCACTTCCAGCCTGTCACTGGAGGTACCGGGGGTATCATCCTCATCCTCGGAAGGCGTGGTTGTGCCGTTGTCGCCTGCGGTTGCAGAAACGAGTGTTACGCTGCCGCCGGTACCGCTGTAGTAGTTGCGGAATGCGATCTCACCTGCACCCCACTCACTGCCAGCCGGATCATACTTCAGCTTCAGGGAAGAGGTATCCACCACGATGGTGAACTGCTCACCGGCAGTTACCGGAACAGAAATGCCGGGAACCTCAACAGTGCCGCCCTCGGTATCCACCCAGTCGGAACCGTCCCATTCCATCCACCACGGATCTTCCGCAATGCTGATACCCAGACCATAGCTGAAATTGCCGGTGTAGTCTGCTTCGAGCGTCAGTGTTACAGCATCCAGATCCTTGCCGATGTCGGCAGTCACGATTCTGTACTCGTCCTTGACTTCGAGTGTCTCACCGATCGAAACCGCACTTACCATCATGGAGTCGGTCATTACCGGTACTGCTGCGGCAGCTGCGGACAGGCACATCAGTGCTGCAATGGCTGCTGCCTTCATACGATTGGTCATTGTCTTAGAAAACATATTCTCTCATCCTTTCAAAAGTGACAGCTTGTATAACGGATGTGGCTCTTTTCCTCCGTTATTCATCCTCTATACATAAGATTATATCACAATTCTCGGACTTTTTTGTTACTTTTTTGTTAACGATAGCTCCTTTACCATTTTTTGACGTAGAAAAAACAAGCTGTTTTTTGTGCATGTTTCACAACATTTCAGTTTTTTTCAATTCGTTTTCGTACTATTGGTCGAAATGAGATGGAATTATACAAAAAGTAATGTGATACTTTCTTGCTGCAGCTGACGTTCAAAAAGCGGCTGCTGCATAACCCGGAATGCAGATGCATCCTCTCACTACGTTTTGTATATTTCTGCCGGTATTCTCAGCAAATTTGACAAAATCCGACACATATGGTATAATAACAAAAAAAGATGTTTGGAAAAGGAAGTGAAAGGATCATGCAGCAGATCAAGGAATATGAAGTTTATATTGTCATCAGTCAGACGGGAACATTCCTGTCACGGCTGCTGAAATTCATCACAAAAGCGGAGTACAATCACGCCTCCCTCAGTCTGGACAGGACGCTTGGGACGATGTATTCTTTCGGACGTGTCAACCCCTACAATCCCGTGGTCGGCGGCTTTGTCATGGAAAGCCCCCATTGGGGCACTTTCAAGCGGTTTCAGGAAACGGAGGCAGTCGTGCTGCGTGTGCCGGTAACGGAGCAGCAGTATTTGGAATTGCAGGCATACCTTGCGAAGATGTACGGCGAAAAACAGAAGTACCATTATAACTATCTCGGTTTGTTCCTCGCATGGTTCAGCATTGCCTACCAGCAGGAAAACGCCTACTACTGTTCGGAATTTGTCCGTGATATCCTCGACCGCTTCGCCATCGTGGATGCACAGAGGTTTGAAAAGATCGTGAAGCCTGAAAATTTCCTCCATGTCATCGGGGATGATGTTGTCTATACCGGCAATTTACAGGAATATGCCATGCAGGAAAAATTTTTTTGAAAAACATCCAATATTTTTGTTCCTGCGTTGTTATATAAGTAGGAACCGAAATGTGCGGACTGATCATCCGTCAAAGGTTTCACTCATTCTCTCCATTTTTTATCATGCATGTGCCCGTATTCACGGGCATATGTCATACCTCACAAAATCAGGCTTATTAATTTGTATAAAAGAGAGAAATGCTTCTGGTACTGTAACAAATTCCGCTGCAAGCGGATGATGATAATAGGCAAGTATTTCCGGCAGGCTCCGACCTGCCGCAAAAGGAGGTCATTTTATGAAATGGAAACGTATCGCAGCAGCAGTTCTCGCAATGTCCATGCTCCCCTGCACAATGCTCTCTGCATCGGCGGTGAGCTTCTCCCATCTCCGTCATACATGGGGGATCGATTCCACCGATCCCAGAATTCCCAGTATCAGAGACATCCGCAAGGCTCTGACACCGGAGGATTATGCTGTACTGACGGCATCCCTCGACAATACGGAAAGAGCTGCCGCAGAACATGAAATTTCCCAATTCAATGATGCGGAGTACGGTATGGCGGCTGTTTCCCTGCTCTCTGCCCATGGTCTGCTCCCGTTCGGAGAATATGACGGTGCCGGCGAAGCAAGCACCTCCAACCTCCACAATTTGGTGCAGAATGCGGGCGGTGTGAATGACAGGATCATTTCCCTGTTATATTACTACACAGCTCTTGAAGGCAGCAGAGCCATGCAGCAGTACATTGCCAATCAGAAAATCACCACGGACAGCACACAGCGGCTGCAATTGCTCGTGGAACAGGTGGAAGCCGGTACCCCCTCGATCGTCACCATTGACTGGGCATATACCGCACTTGCCCATTCCGTCAAGTACGGCAGCTATGAATACAACGGCAGAACCTATGACGGAAAGCTTGTGGTCTATCATCCCAAATTCGATGCCGGCGGCGTAGAAGCCAACGACATTGCCATCTATTTCAGCACGGAGGATTGGTCATGGTTCGTTCCCCATGGTTCCAAATGCCCTGAAAACGGCAGCAGCATCCAGTATTTCTGCGGTGACATCGACATCATCAACAGCGGCGGTCTGCATCAGGGAACGCAGGTTCAGCCGGAATCCGATTTCGTGTCCATTCTGGACGGCAGTTTCTGGGCGGATGCGATGGAGAACGGACTGAGTGACTGCACCATCTCCGCTGTGGATGCGGCGGACGGCGGTTACACCCTCCGTGGAACTGCACCGGAGGGCGGTCTGATCGACGAAAGAACCGATTACTATTATGCGGAAAACACTGCCGGTCTTTCCATTTCCCATGAGGAAAGCTTCCGTTTTTCCGGCGGCATGCACTATGACGGCATGAGCTGTTATCTGGATGCAATGACCGCCAACGGTTTTCTCTTCCATCCGTCCGGCTATGTGGAGATGAACGGCATCGACAGCAGCTATACCTTTGAGATGGTTTTTGATGAGGGTGAGTATTCGGGCAGCTGGCACACCATCGAGGTTTCCGGCGTTGCGGATACTGCATCCCTCGAACGGACGGAGGCGGGCTATGTCCTGCACTCGGACAATCTCACCAATATCATCGCATCGGGCAGCGGCAGGGGATGCTATGCTCCGCTGGTCTTTTCCGCAGATGCGGACACCGTGCTCCTCTATGAGATCGACAGCTCCACCCTCGGTGCAGCGATCGACACGGACGGGGACGGCACCTATGAAACGCCCATCGCCGCCACAGGTTCCCCCAGCAGCGGTACATTCCTGATGGGCCGCAATAACTGGTATTTCCCGAATTCCACCAGTGTGTTCGGCAGCGACTATTATTTCCTTCCGGATGACCGTGAAGCACTCGAAGCAAGTCTTTCCAACATCGAGCTGTATCAGGCAGGTGAACTGCTGAATGACGAATTCAAAGGCTCCTGCTACGGTATGGCGGTGCTCTCCCTGCTCTCCTGCTATGATCTCATTGACTACGGTGAATACCGTGTACATAACACGATCGACCGGCAGGGGGAAGCGATCTCGCTCTTTGACATCGGCGATATTACGCCCGAAACCAAGTCCCTCATCAATTACTATTCCATGCTCCAGTACACTGACGAGATCTGGCAGTATATCGTACATGACATGAACAGCCGTTCCGACACGGCACGCTTGCAGGAGGCGATCGACAACGCCGAAGCCGGCATTCCCACCCTGCTTGCATATTACCAGCCATTCAATGCGGAGGGCAACCGCAGCGGTCATGCCGTTGTTGCCTATGATGTGGAATACGGTGACTATGAAGTACAGCTTCCGATCGTGAATGAATACGGCTATGACGATTCTATCACAGTCCGGATGGACGGCAGACTGGTGCTCTATGACAACGCCGCACAGCATACACCGAATACGGTTTCCTATCTCTACTTCAATACCACTTCAAAGGAGTGGATACGGGGCAGCTTCAGCTCCAAGGACGGTGCAACGCTCTGCATGGCAGTCAGCGACCCCAACCTCCTCAATGCCAATGGCATGCTGGAGGGTACCTCCTACACAGGATCGGAGGATTTCACAGCGATCCTCTTTACCAATCCCCTCAGCTCGGCTCATACGGTCGAGGAGATCACCTATGATGCAGGTGTCTGGGAAACTGCCGCCAGCACGGACACGGAAATCAGAGCATTTCCGGTATTTCTGGCAAACGGCAAGTCCGGCAATGCACAGAATTTCACCATGACCTCCCCCGACAGCGGCTATGTTCTGACTGCTGAAAAAACAGGCAAAATGGCTTTGGAGATGCAGTACGAGAACATTCTCTTCACAGTCGATGCGGACAGTGCATCACAGGCGGTATTCCATCCGGAGGGCTATGCTGAGATCTCCGGCGATACTGCACCGTACACCCTTGCGATGATCATGAATGACGGCACATATGCCGGAAGCTGGTACGATTTCAAGGTATCCGGCATCGGCGGCAATGCTTCGCTCCGGCGGACGGAGGAGGGTTACATCCTCACAGCGGATGACCTGACGGATGTCACTGCCGAGGCGATCGGTCACACAGCGGACGCAAGCCTGACCTTCTCTGCTCATACGGATTCCGTCCTTTTGTATGAGGTGGATGCGGAAACCATCGGTGTCAAGGCGGACACGGACGGTGACGGCATTTATGAAACTCCTGCGGATGAACTTCCTGAACCGTCCCTCGGTGATGTCAATGCGGACGGCAGGGTGGATGCATCGGATGCAGCCGCACTCCTGACAGCGGCGGCGGCAGCCGGTACCGGTACGGAGGACGTGCTGGATGCAGCTGCACAGCTGCGTGCGGACGTGAATGCGGACGGTGCCTATAACGCTTCGGATGCTGCAATTCTCCTGCAATACGCAGCGGCAGCAGGTACGGGCAGTACCCTGACGCTGGAAGAATTCATCGCATCACTTACCTGAGGAAATGATGAAAAAAGTACTTTATATTCTGCTGCAATGTACATGGGGACTGCCGCAGACCCTGATCGGGGCGGTCGTGTTCCTCTTCCACCTGCACAGCAGGCACAGCCTGTACCACGGTGCAGTTGTAAGCTGCTGGAAACGGCGGTACAGTGCCTCAATGGGGCTGTTCCTCTTCCTTTCCGAACGGAATGCGGACTGCCGTCCCCTGCTTGTGCATGAATACGGGCACACGCTCCAATCCCTGTTGCTTGGTCCTTTGTATCTGCCGGCGGCGGCGATCCCCTCCATGCTCTGGATGCTGCTCCCCCCATGCCGGAAGCTCCGGCAGAAGCGGCATATCTCCTATTACAGCTTCTACACAGAATGCTGGGCGAACAGCTGGGGCGAGAAGATCTGCAAAGAACCCTCCATACGATGAACAAAGCTGCTGCACGATCCGTGCAGCAGCTTTTGGTTTTGCTGTTATCCTACAAACTGACTCCGATAGAGATTTGCATAGAAGCCGCCCTGTGCCATCAGTGCGTCATGATCCCCCTGTTCGATGATGTTGCCGTCACGCATCACGAGAATGTGATCCGCACTGCGGATGGTGGAAAGACGGTGGGCAATGATGAAGCTCGTTTTGCCCTGCATGAGCTTTTCAAATGCTTTCTGCACCCTCTGTTCCGTGCGGATGTCAATGCTGCTGGTCGCTTCGTCCAGAATCAGCATGGGGGGGCTTGTCAGCATGATCCTTGCAATGCAAAGGAGCTGCTTCTGTCCCTGTGAAAGTCCGCTGGTGTCGGAAATTACCGTATCATAGCCCTCCGGCAGACGCTTGATGAAACCGTGGGCATAGGATGCCTTCGCTGCCGCTTCGATCTCCTCACGGGTCGCATCGGGCTTGCCGTAGGCGATATTTTCCGCAACCGTTCCCGTGAAGATCCATGTTTCCTGCAATACCATGCCGAAGTGACTTCGCAGGCTGTCACGGGTCAGCTCCGTGGTGGGCTTGCCGTCCAGCCGGATGCAGCCCCCCTCCACTTCATAGAACCGCAGGAGCAGATTGATGATGGTGGATTTGCCGCAGCCCGTCGGACCGACAATGGCGATCCGCTGTCCGGCTTTCGCACCCATGCTGAAATTGCGGATCAGCGGCTTTTCGGGAACGTAGGAGAACTGTACATTCTCAAAGGAAAGCTCACCCCTGCATTCCGTTACCGTTTCCAGATGGCTGTCATCCGGCTCCGAGGGCGTGTCCAGCACCTCAAATACACGCTGGGCACAGGATACCGCATTCTGCAATTCCGCCACAACGCCGGAAATTTCATTGAAAGGCTTCGTGTACTGGTTGGAGTAGGAAAGAAAGCTTGCAAGCTTGCCCACGCTCATCACGCCGACCCACGGCAGCACGCCGATCGCACCCAATGCACCCACCGTGCCGACCGCCGCATAGATCAGACCGTTGACAAAACGTGTGGTCGGGTTGCTCATGGAGGAAAAGAACGTTGCTTTCAGGCTCGCCGCACCCAGCTCCTTGTTGAGCTGTTCAAAGCGTTCCACGGCTCTCTCTTCATAGGCAAACGCCTTGACGATCTTCTGACCGCCGATCATTTCCTCCGTCAGACCGCCCATTTCCCCTCGCAGTGCCGACTGCCGCTGGAAGGAGGAATGGGAAAGTGCGGTGATCTTTGCCGCCGCAAAGAGGGAGATCGGGGTCATGAGTACGACGATCACCGTGATTTTCACATTGATGGTCAGCATGAACAGAAGCGTTCCCACGATGGTGACAACACCGGTGAAAAGCTGGGCAAAGCCCTGTAACAGTCCGTCCGAGATGATCTCAATGTCCGGAATCACACGGGCAATGAGGTCGCCCCTTGCATTGCCGTCAATGTACCGCAGCGGCACTTCTTCAAGCTTTGCAGTCAGCTCTGTGCGGAAATCACGGATCGTCCCGAATGCAAGGCGGTTGATGAAAAGCCCTGCGATCCACTGGAAAATACCGCTGACAAGAACGGCTCCGGCAAGGATGACGGCGATTTTTGCAAGCCCGTCAAAATCCACCTGCCCCACTCCCACTGCACAGTCCACGGCTTCGCCGATGAGGATGGGCACGAGCAGGGAAAGGCTCACGCTCACGAGAGTGCAGAGGATGGTCAGGATGAAATAGCGTCTGTACGGACGGCAGTAGCTGAGAATGCGGAGAATGGTCTTTTTCATAGTACTGCCCTCCTTTAAGACATCTGGGAATTGTAAATTTCCCGATATTCTTCACAATGTTCCAAAAGCTCCTCATGCGTGCCAAGTCCCGTGCATCTGCCGTCATCCATCACGAGGATGAGGTCGGCATCCATCAGGGAAGTTGCTCTCTGGGAGATCATGATGATGGTCATATCGCTGCACTGCTCCTTCAGAGCTGTCCGCAGTGCAAGATCGGTCGCATAATCGAGTGCACTCATGCTGTCATCCAGAATGAGAATGGCGGGCTGTCCGGTCAGTGCCCTTGCGATCGTCAGCCTCTGCTTCTGACCGCCGGAGAGGTTTCTGCCGCCCTGCACCAGATGGGTATTCATGCCGTACTGGAGTTTTCCGACAAATTCCGCCGCCTGTGCAATGTCCAGAGCTTTCTGCATCTGCACCTCGTCCGCATCTGCGTCCGCCCAGCGGAGATTTTCAGCGATCGTGCCGGAGAAGAGCAGTGCTTTCTGCGGCACCACGCCAATGAGCTTCCGCAGAGCCTTGGTGTCGTACTCCTGCACGGGCTTTCCGAAAATGCGGATCTCGCCGGATTTTGCGTCATAATACCTCGGAATGAGGCTTGCAAGGGTGGATTTGCCGCTTCCCGTACCGCCGATAATGCCGAGGGTCTGCCCTTTTTTCAGCGTGAAGCTGATATCGTCAAGGGAATTGTCACCGGCACCGGCGTAGGCAAAATCCACATGGGAGAAGGAAATGACCTCTTCGGACTCCCTGTCCGGCTGTGCTGTTCCCTCGGTCATGGAGGAGGGGGTGCTGAGGACATCCTGCACACGGAGGGCGGATGCCTGAGCTTTGGTGAGGATGACGATGAGGTTCGCCATGACCACCATTGCAAGGAGGATCTGCGTCATGTAGTTGGCAAAGGCGGTCAGGTCGCCCTGTGTAAGACTGCCGGTGTTGATCTGCATGCCGCCGAACCAGATCACGGCTACAATGCCGAGGTTCATGATCATGAAGGTCAGAGGATTGAGGATGGCGGAGATCCTGCCCACGGCGAGCATGCTCTGTTCGAGGTCGGCACATTCCTGCGAAAACTCGTCCTTTTCCTGCTTCTGTCTGCTGAATGCACGGATCACACGCATGCCGTCGAGGTTTTCGCCCGTATGTCTGGCGATGGTGTCGAGCTTCTGCTGGTTCCTGCGGTACATGGGAACTGTGCGGTTCATGACGAAATAGAGCAGCAGTCCCACGATGGGGGCAATGATGAGGAAGATCAGGGAGAGCTTCACGTCGATCAGGAGTGCCATGACGATGGCTCCGATGATGAGGAACGGGGCACGGACGGCAAGCCGGATGAACATATTCACGCCGGTCTGTGCAGAGGTCGCATCCGAGGTGATGCGGTTGATGAGGGTCGAGGTACCGAACCGGTCGATCTCGGTATGGGAAAGGGTGTTGATGTGCCGGTAAAGTGCCGAACGCAGGTCGGTGCCGAAGCCGAATGCACATTTTGCAGCGAAATACTGACAGGTCAGTGCAAAGCCCAGACCGCAGATGCCGAGGAGCACGATGAGTGCACACATTTTGCCCACATAGGCGGCATCGCCTTTGGCAATGCCATTGTCAATGATCTTCGCCATTACCACGGGAACGATCAGCTCAAAGACCGCTTCGAGCAGCTTGAAAAACGGCCCGAGGATCAGTTCCTTCCGGTAGGGCTTGAGAAAGCGGAGGAGATGCTGCATGGAGAAATCTTCCTTTCTGTTGGATTTGTCCTTATCATTATACTCTATTTTGCGGGGGAATGCAAGGGGGAAGAAAAGGGAACAGCCTCCCAGCCGTTCCCTTTTCTGCAATATGCAAAACCTTAGTGACAATCCTCACAATCCGGTACCTTGCCGATGATCGGCTCCGGATCGACACCCTGCTTCTCATAGTAGTTCCACAGTGCGGACTTGATCGCCTGTTCTGCCAGTACGGAGCAGTGCACCTTCACTGCCGGCAGACCGTCCAGTGCTTCCATAACCGCCTTGTTTGTCAGCTGCAAAGCCTCGTCGATCGTCTTGCCCATGATCAGCTCCGTTGCCATGGAGGAGGTCGCAACCGCTGCACCGCAGCCAAAGGTCTTGAACTTCACGTCCGTGATCACGTTGCCGTCGATCTTCAGGTACATCTTCATAATATCGCCGCACTTGGCATTGCCTACCTCGCCGATACCGTCCGCATTCTCAATTTCGCCCACATTACGGGGATTGGTGAAATGATCCATTACCTTTTCGCTGTAAATCATAAATCCTTACCTCCTGTTGATTTTATACCAGTACTGTGCCTTCCTTGCACATCTTTTCCCACATCGGGGACATCTCACGCAGACGGCTTACCACCTGCGGAATCACTTCCAGAATGTAATCCACATCTTCTTCTGTGAAATCCTTGTCGAAGCTCAGACGCAGAGAACCATGTGCGACCTCATGCTTCAGACCCAGTGACAGCAGCACATGGGACGGATCCAGAGAACCGGAGGTGCATGCAGAGCCGGAGGATGCACACACACCATGGTAATCCATCATCAGCAGCAGGCTCTCACCCTCAATGCCCACGATGGACACATTCACATTGCCGCACAGACGCTGCTCACGGCTGCCGTTGAGTCTGGTCTGCGGAAGCTTCAGAATGCCGTCGATCAGCTTGTCACGCAGGGGAGTGAGCTTTGCGATCTTTGCCGGAATATCGGCGGTTGCAATCTCGATCGCCTTTGCAAGACCCATGATGCCCGCAACGTTCTCCGTGCCGGCTCTTCTGCCGGACTCCTGACCGCCGCCGTGCACCAGATTCGGCAGGATGATGCCCCTTCTTACATAGAGTGCACCCACGCCCTTCGGTGCATGGAACTTGTGACCGGACAGGGAGAGCATGTCGATGTTCTGTGCCTTGACATCGATCTCCACATTGCCCACAGCCTGCACCGCATCCGTATGGAACAGTACCTTGTGTGCCTTGCAGATCGCTCCGATCTCCGCAATCGGCTGGATCGTGCCGATCTCGTTGTTGGCATACATGATGGTCACAAGTGCAGTATCCTCACGGATCGCCTTTTCCACATCTGCCGGATCGATCAGACCCTCCGCATTGACGGGGAGGTAGGTCACCTCAAAGCCGTGCTTTTCGAGATATTCACAGGTATGCAGCACAGCATGATGCTCAAATACGCTCGTGATGATGTGCTTCTTGCCCTGTGCACCCAGACGGTCACAGGTGCCCTTGATCGCCCAGTTGTCGGACTCGGAGCCGCCGGCGGTGAAATAGATCTCGTTTGCCTGTGCACCAAGACAGGCAGCCACACGCTCACGGGCATTGTTCAGTGCAGCGTGGGACTCACGTCCCATTTTATAGATGCTGGATGCGTTTCCGTAATGCTCTGTAAAGTACGGCAGCATTTCCTCCAGCACTTCCGGAGATACAGCGGTTGTTGCTGCATGGTCCGCATAAATATAACGTTTTTCCATAGGTTTCCCTTTCTTTGTCTTAACTGTTCACGCATACGGCATGTCCGTGTGCGTCACACTGTATTATACCACATATCAACACAAAATGCAATATTCCTGCGTCCGTGTTAGCCTGTGCAACATTACGGCTTTTCAGCCGGCGGATCGTACTCCTGTTTGCTGATGAAGCGTTCCGCCAGCGTTTTGGTGATGGACGCACAGACGCTGACCTGCGTGACAAGATCATAGATACGGTCGGACACACGTTCCTGCTCCTCCAGCAGCGGCAGAGCCACACTGTCGATATTGTCCGCCAGAAAATGATAGGCTTTCTGCTGGTTCATCACAAAGGAGTCATAGCGTTCACGGAGCATATCCCCCTCCAGCTCCGGCGGAAACATTTTCTGGATCGCCGAGATTCCCAGTGCATCCTTGAGTGAGCAGATCACGACCAGATAGGCGAGATGTTCACGGCTGTACTTCTTTTTGACCGGCGGCGGCATGATCCGCATTTTCACATAATTGTTGATCATGGATGCAGTCACAGCCTTTTCCTCACCGCCGTCACCAATGGCGAGATAGCGGTTAATGAGCAGCGTCATCTGATCCATATACAGCTCAATGTCCGGAAACTCCTCCCATGTTGGAAGCCTGAATTTTCGCAGAGTTGCGGACATTTCATGGTAGTAGCTGCTGAAATTTTCCTTATCGTACCGCATAATGCACCTCCGTTTTTCTTTCCTGATACTTATTATAACATCTTTCCGTCATTTTGTCCAGAACTTCCGACAAAAATTTTACGCACATTTTTTTAGAAACCGCTTGACAAAATAAAGAATATGATGTAATATAGTATTAGATACCAGATGCGAAATTGAGAGGGATCGCCAAACCTTAACAGGATTGTTCACGATTCTTCCGGCTGCATGATCATCTTTCCAGCAAAACGCTGTTTCATCCACAAATCAACCACAAAACAGTAAAGGAGCGAGAGCTATGCGTGAATTTGTTATTTTGACGGACGGCCCGTGCGATCTGCCGGAGAGCTATTGCAGGGAGCATAATGTGACCGTGGTACCGTTGTATGTGAGCCTTGCCGGAGCAAATCCTGTGCCGTTTCCGGCGGACACATTTGACACAAAGGCATTCTATGATGCATTGCGTGAAGCAAAGCCCGTCAAGACCTCTGCCCCGAGCATTGAGGACTGCAAGGCGGCAATGCTGCCGGCTCTGCGTGCAGGGAAGGACATCCTCTATGTCGGCTTCTCCTCGAAGCTGAGTGCGGCGTATAATACCGCAAGACTTGCAGCGGAGGATCTGAAGGAACAGTTTCCGGAGCGTGAGGTGCTTTGTCTGGACAGCAAATGTGCTTCACTGGGGCAGGGGCTTCTGGTGGATCTGCTGGTGCAGAAGCGTGAGAACGGCTGCGGACTGGAGGAAACCTTTGCTTACGGTGAGCAGATGGTGCCGAGGATCCGTCATTGGTTCACGGTGGATGATCTGATGCATCTCAAACGTGGCGGCAGGATCAGCGGCACAACGGCAGTTCTGGGCACAATGCTCCAGATCAAGCCGATCCTGAAAGTGAACGAAGAGGGCGGCTTGGAGCCGCACAGCAAGATCAGGGGCAGACGTGCGGCCCTCAAGCAGCTTGCGGACTACGTTGGGGAAAACATGGTACCCGACACCATGACAGCGATCAGCCACGGCGACTGTGAGGAGGATATGCAGTTTGTGCGTGATATTCTGCGGCGGAAATACGGCGTAAAGAAGATCATGGTCAATCTGGTGGATCCCGTTGTCGGAGCACACAGCGGACCCGGAACGCTGGCGGTGTTCTATGTAGATCAGAATGAGGCATAAAAATAAGGGCGTTCTGCGTGGTGCGGAACGTCCTTCAGTCTGTCGAAAAACCACTCTTTTGAAGCCGAAGGCAGGGACAAAAGTTTTTGATCGACCTTTTTTCAAAAAGGTCGTGGGGTCAAGGGGCGAAGCCCC